>JACRKI010000005.1 GCA_016215305.1 Candidatus Woesearchaeota archaeon
ACCTCTCAAAATTGGATGAGGATGAAAAGAAGATATATGAGCTTCTGAAAAAAAGCAATGGCTCAGTGTATCAGACAGATATTATTAAGGAGACAGGATACAGCAAGGTAAAAATCACAAGAATTCTGGATAAGATGGAATTGGCGCAGATTGTCGAGCGCAAAAGAAGAGGAATGACCAATATTATTGTATTGAAATAAATTCTTGAAATAAATTCTTGAAACTAGTTTCACAGATAGGTATTAATGGGGTTTCATTTCTCTCCCTTCTAAGGCAAAATTCTCTGTAGAGAGGAAATTAACAACAATGAGGGGAGAAAATGAACGAAATAAACCAAAAAACAGTGGAAAAAATGTTAATTGGCATTTTGACAGTTACCATTATTATAATGGCGTTTAATGTTTTTCAGGTGAGAGGACTTGAAGGAACAGGGGTAACAGGGGCAAGTGTTGCAGGAAACACAGGAAGAGAAGCGACTGCAGGAACTGAAGAAACAAACGCAGGAGAAGGGGAAGTTGTGGCAATGATGGAAAAGATCCGCCCAAAAGGAATTCCCGATATATATGGGGCTGAATTAGGAGTAAGTTTTGATGCAGTTTCCGCAGACACATTACAGGAAGCAGAAGAGACCATAAAAAAACTCGGGCGTTTAGACGAGCAGATCACATTGACAGGGGATGATTTGCAGCGATATATTGCGATTGGAACAATGATTGGCTGTGAATATTGTTGCGGTGCGGAAGCGATTATTTTTAGCAATGGAAAAGCTGCGTGTGGTTGTGCGCACAGTTATGCGATGCGCGGTCTTGCGAAGTATCTGATTAAGAACCATGGCGCTGAATATACGAATGACGAAATCCTTGAAGAGATGGGAAAATGGAAAACATTGTTCTTCCCGGGAAAGCTTGCTCAGAAAGCAATAGTCCTTCAAGATCAAGGAATTGAATTAACGTACATCAATCTTGCTTCGAACAAGTATAGAGGTATCGAGTCGCAGACAGCGGCAACGACAGCAGGACAAACAATGGTAGGAGGGTGTTAAAATGAACAAAACAGAATGGGTGAATGAAGAAGATGAAGAAGGGAATAAAGAAGAGGAAGGAGCTCGCAAAAATAAACAAATATTGTATGTGATGGTTGCGCTTGTCGGCATTGTTGTCGTCCTTTCCATAGTGCAGACGTTTCAGGTTCGCGCGCTGAACACAAAAATCAGTGAAGGAGCAGCAGCGTTGACAGGAGCGGCAACAGGAGCTTTTGACACGAGTTCGTGGACAGAAGATGAAAAAATGCAGTATGAGCATCATGGAACAGTTCCTGCACGACTTAAGAGTACACAGAGTTCAAGCAAAAGCAGCAGCAGTGCTGGTGGAATGGTTGGCGGATGTTAGGAGTTAAAGAAAAAATACTCAGCGCGTCAGGGAGCATTTCCGGAACAGCGAGTATTTTGGGATCGTGGCAAATCTGCCATAGTGTTTGTTTAGGAATTATTGCGCTGTTAAGTGTGATGGGAGTTGTTGTCGTGGGGATGCCATTACTTTTCCTGACAAAGATAGCAGTGCCGATGTGGATTCTTGCTGCGGTGCTTTTTGCAATCACTGTTGGCATATATCTGAAGAAAAAATGTATCTCTCCTGCAGTTCTTTTTTTGAATGCAGGGTTGCTTATTGCGGGGATTCCGTTTCAGGCAGTGCAGTCCTTTGCTCCGTATTTGTGGGGAGTTGGAGGAATAGTGAGCAGTGTCAGCGTTGTTATTTTTGTCAAAGAAAAAATGAAAAAGAAGCAGGAGAAAAAAAGAAACGCAGGAGTGTGTGGAAGTATTCTTTTAGGGGTTGTGCTTGGAATAAGTATTCTTGCGCTTATTTATTTCGCGACTTCTTCTGGGCAAAAAGCAGGAACAACAGGAACAACAGAAGCAGCTGCGCCAGAAACTGCGTCAGGAAATAAGTTTGTGTCAATCATAACAGGAACAACAGAGTCAGGAGATGTTGAAATAGAGTTGATTCCACAGGAAGTGCGCGATGGCAAACTCATGGTCAAAATAAGTGCGAATACGCATTCAGTGGATCTGAGTCCGTTTGACCTCACGAAGATAACAACGTTGAAATACAAAGAAACAACAATCCTGCCTGTTTCGGCGCCTGCGTTAAGTGGTCATCACGCGTCAGGAGAAATAGTTTTTGCGGTTTCAGGGAAAATGACAGAATTTACTATAACTATTGCAGGCATTCCTAAAACTGAAAAAAGAGAATATGTTTGGGGAGGAGAGTAAACATGGATATGGAAACAGGAAAAAACAAGGAAGCAGAAGAAATGACATGGTGGCAGAAACTGAAAAAGAATCATGGAATTATGATGATTCTTTGTTGTGGTCTTCCGTTGATTATTCTTTTGATTGCGGTGTATTTCTTTGGAATGCAAAGAAAATATTTGTTTTGGTTTGTGCTTTTGCTTTGTCCATTGATGCATTTGTTCATGATGAAGGATATGCATGGCGGCGGCAGTTGCTGTGAGAAAAAGAATAACCACGAAAAGAAAGGAGGTGGGTGCCATTGAGTCGTTAGAAAAATATCAAAAGCATATTATGATTGGGGGTTTTATCTTATTCACCATCATCATGCTTGTCGTGATGCATCCTTCGTGGTTTGGTTGAGAGAACGCACATATAGCAAAAACATGTTGTCGATTAAAATATCTTCTTGAGAAAGACTTTATTGGTATTTCCTTCAGGTTTCTTAGAGACATATCCCTTCTCCTCAAATTTTTTCAACAATAAAGAAACATCTGTCTTGGTCAATCCAGTTCTATACCGCAGTGTTGATTGCAGAATGCCATCCTGCTCATGAATTGCGGCGAGTAATTTCTTTTCGCCATCAGAAAATCCTGCGAGGAATGCGGTAAAGCGTTCATCTTTTTTCTTTTCCTCAACAGATTGCTTTAGTGCGTTGGCAATCTGCACATTTTGTTCACTTTGTTTTGCGACGAGTTCTTTTGTTTCTCTCGTCGTGTCAAAAAAGAGAAGATACAATCCCAAAGAGAAAAGGAAGACAGCAAGTCCTTCCTCAAAAATAAACATATTATTTTGTCTATCATGCAAACACGTGCCATCACCTAAGAAACATGCCTGTTCTCCTGCTTTTTCCCGAAGCAATTCAATTTGCTGTTCACTGTCATATTTGATTTTATAAAATAATCCCGCAAGAAGAATACTAATAATAATAAGAAAAATACCTACTGTTTTTTGATTCATTGGAAATTGAAGTGAGGGGAGGTTTATATTGTTTTCTTTTGGAAAATACGATTTATAACTTTATGCGAGTATTTGAGAACATCACAAAAAAAGTGTTTGACGTCTTCATCAGATAATCCAATCTTTCTTCCATATGCTTTGCGTATTTTGAAGATGTATGCTTCTCGCTCTAAATCAAAAGGAGGAATTCCATACTCTTTTTTATGCGCTGCGAGTTTTTGAACCACAATCATTCTTTTTTTAAGAAGATTTAGAATAATATTTTTCTCTTTTTTCTCCTTGGCAAGAGCGCGAAGAATTGCAAAATCAAGTGCATCAATCATTTCTCTATATTTTAAAATTTGTTCATTCATTCATTTTCAATCCTCAACAACATGAATAATGTGCACAGGGCAGTCTTGTGCAGCGCGTTTGTTTGCCGCAATTTCGACAGTGCTAATGCTGCGGACAAAACAATCTTTTTTTTTCTCAGCGCCAAGAAGGCAGGATTTGCCGTCTGCGTTTGAAATCTTCCAATAGTCAGATGCATGTTCCACGCAGGAGTTGCATCCGATGCATCGTTCCCGATAATGAATTATTTTAGGCATTTTTCTCCGCAATCTTCTCTTTCACTACAAACAACTTATCATTCTTTCGTATTTTTTGAAGAAGAGGAAAAGTGATTTCTTCTCCTTTCTTTCCAATAATTGCCCGTTTGTCCTGAACAGAGAGTTCGTCTATTGTCGTTTGAACCACGCCGGTTGTTGGACCAGTGATAATAATTTCATCCCCTGTTTTTATTTCACCCGCTTCAAGAACAAAGTGAGCGATTTTTGCTTTTGGATAATAATTCTTTGCAGTGCCAAGATATTTTTTCTCTTTTGTTGCTTGAGAGCCATATGCGCCGCTCCATTCTCCAAGCTTTTTGCCAAGGTAATAGCCGCCCTGCCAGAAGCCGCGATTGTACACTGTTTCAAGTTTTTTTGTCCATTCCTGTATTTTTTCTTGCGTGTATGTTCCTGCAAAATAGCTTTCAACTGCTTCTTTGTATGCGGCAGTAACTGTTGCAACATATTCAGGAGCCTTTCCTCTTCCTTCAATTTTCATCACAGAAATTCCTGCGTCAATAAGTTTGTCAACGAAACCAATCGTGCAGAGATCTTTTGGGGACATGATGTATTTGTTGTCAACGACAAGTTCTTCTCCTGTTTCATCGTCAGTAAGTTTGTAGGATCGTCGGCAGTTCTGGAGGCATGCTCCTCTATTCGCGGAGGCGTTGTACGTTGCAAGGCTCATGTAGCATTTGCCAGAAACTGCGACGCAAAGCGCGCCGTGGACAAATACCTCAATTTTGACAAGTTCGCCGGATGGTCCGCGGATATTTTGTTTTTGAATCTGCTCGCAAATCTCTTTGATTTGTGAAAGAGTCAACTCTCGCGCAAGCACAAGAACATCTGCGTATTGTGCGAAAAAGCGGACAGATTCAACATTGGAAATGTTCATTTGTGTGGAGATATGAACTGGTTGTCCGATCTGCTGTGCGTATTGAAGCACTGCGAAGTCACTCGCGATCACTGCGTCAATCCCTGCTGTTTTTGCCGCGTCACAGATTTTTTTCATGAGGACAATATCATGATCGTAGAGAATCGTGTTCACCGTAAGATATGTTTTCACTTTTTCTTTTTTGCATATGGCAGCAATCTTTGGAAGATCTTCCAAGTGAAAATTATTTGTCGCGCGCGCGCGCATGTTCAATTGTTCTACGCCAAAATAAACAGAGCTAGCTCCTGCGTGAAGTGCTGCCATAAGGGATTCATAAGAACCTGCTGGCGCCATAATGTCAATAAATCTTTTTTGCATATAAAGGAAGAAAACAGCAAGTATTTTTAATAGTATGTGTTATTTCACCTTCTTCATTAATTCCTCTTTGCTTGGAGCGCCAGTCCATTCCAGTTTTCCGTCAATGACAATGCCGGGAGCAGAAAATATGGGATATTTCTGTAATATTTGGGGGTTTTTTGTTATGTCAATCACTTCATATTTTATTTTCATTTCATCCAGCATCTTTTCCACGCGGACACAGCTGCTGCATCCTGGTGTCGTTAATATTTGAATTTTTTTCATTCTCTTTCACCTTTATTGTTTTTCAATGATTGGGGAATAAACATCGGCGTCTTCATCATGTACTTCTTATATTCAGTTGGAAATTTTTTGAGCATGTCTTGTTCTTCTCTTCTTGCCAGTTTATAATACATCAGAACAATAAATGGAAACATAATGAGTGTTATAATTGTTGGCCATTGAATCAAGAAGCCTATGCAAATGAGATAAATTCCTGTATATTGTGGATGCCGCATTCTCTGGTAAATGCCATTGGTGACAAGTTTTCCTCTTGCAGTGTATATGAGCTTCCATCCGTCCATAATGTACCCCAACCCTACTATGATGAAGATGGAGCTGATAATCATGACGATGATGACAAGAACAAAATCATTTCCAAAGCCAAGAGAAGAATTGCTATAAGGATAATTACAATTGCCCAATTTCCATATGCGTATGGTTCTCCCATTTTCTCACCTTATCTCACAAACTGTTTTGGATTATTTTTAAATGCCCATTGGCAGGTTGGACTGCAAAAATAATATGTTTTGCCTTTGTATTTTATTTTTGCGGCTTTCTTTTCATCGACGTCCATATTGCATATAGGATCTTTTGCCATTGTTCATGCCTCCAATATTATAATTATTCATCATGTGCTCTCAAATTTATTACCTTTTTTATTATGACAACGAGCAAGAGGAGGGATATGCCAAAAAAGAGTATTTGACCAAGAGTAGTGCTGAGAACGCCGGCTATCGCGTCTGTTGTCTGGGACATTAATATGTTTATCCGCAGGCTATATTCAGAAGAACCCATGGTTATTTTATTTGTGAGAGACTTATATAAAAGCAGTGCTCCCATGGCAAGAAAGACAAGCGCGGAGAAAACATTTGACATGGTTAACGAAATATTTTTATGAAACAGCGAATAGGTGAATTCTTTTTTGAAAAAATCAACTTTCTCCATGATTCCTTTTTTATCCATATAATAAGAGATGATAAACAACGGGGAAACAATTCCAATAACATATACTGCTGAATATAATCCTCCCCACAACATTGATCCGGGCAATGCGGAAAGCGCCAACGCGCCAGCCAACACAGGGGCGCAGCAGAGTGTTGCGAAACCGGAAAAGATGCCAAGGATAAAAACAGAAACCCCGCCAGTTACTTGTACCTGCGACTTTGTGGTAAAGGGCAATGACATATGAAATCCCAATAAGATTATTGCAGATAAAAGTAAGAAGAATATGCTTGTGATGAGATAAATGAGGTCATGGTATTCTTTGAAGAGTTGTCCGATGAAACCGACGCCAAGACCTAATGGGAAGAAGACAGTGAGCAGTCCAAAAAAGAAAACAAGTGTCATGAGTAATATTGTCTTTTTCTGTCTAAATATGGATCCAAAATAAGCAGGCAATAAAACGCCGATGCAGCAGGGCGCGAAAAGCGCCGCGACGCCTGCGAAAAATGCGGTAATCAATGCGGCGAGGAGAAGTACTTCCATGGTCATTCCCTCAAATTTCCAATGCTAACTTCTCATTATTCAATGCCATGTTTGGATCGTCTAAAACATACGAAATAATGCCATTCTTGATGACAATGTATGTATGTCCTGGAAATGAGCCTTTATGCATGGATGATGGCACATTCAATATATCATATGCCTGTGAGACTGCCGCGTTTGTATCGAATAATATTGTTCCTGCGCCATATTTTGGCTGAGAGCTGAGAATCTGATCCCATTTTTCCTTTTCGTTTGTGACAATGGAAGCAGTAATAACATTCTCATTATTGAATCTTTCATCGGCGCCTAGCGAAGCCATCTGGTTCCAGCAGGAAGGATAGCACATTGCTCCTTCATTGAAAAACAGGACAACGGTCTTATTTTTATAATCACTGAGGGTAAACGTTGAACCGTCCTGTGTCAGAAGGGTGAAATCTGGCGCTGTTTGTCCTATGGCGTCTGAAAAGCGTATTTTCCCTATTTCTGTGTTTGACAGATCATTGCTGTCCGATTGTGGATGCATACGCTCCATCATTTCATCATAAGACTCTTGCTGAGCTGTATTTTCTGTGTTTGTTGCGGCATTTCCATTGCGTAAAAAGATCATGCCAAAGCCGCCAAAAATAATGATTCCCAGCACAATAATAACCGCGATTGTTTTGTTGTCCATTTTGATTTTTGATTTCCTCCTTAATAAGAATTTTGAGAAAAAATCACCAACTAAAATTCAGAAAGTAATTTTTTCAAAATTCTTTACAATCAGAAAAATGAAACCCCATATATATCTACGCATGAAACTAATTTCATCATCAAGAAAAAGCCTTCCCTAACAAAAATCCTGCAAGGAAAACAAACATAATTCCTAAAACAAGTTTCCATTTTGTTATGAGTATTTCAGTCATTGCAATCCCAGCCAGTTCATTGCGTTAAAGCCAAAATCAAAAAGCAGGATGTCCCAGAGTATGATAATGAATAGTATAAGGAGCACTCCTTTTCGATTCTTTGGATATTTGCGCCAGTACCAAAAGACAGGCAGGGTAGTGAGCAATAAATTTATCAATGCGCCATATGCGGAAAAAGCAACTGGTTTTTCTATCTCTCCTATTTCGATGTCAGCCTCTCCAATTGTTTTTCCGCCAGCTGCCATGAATGCCGCGTTCAGTCCTTCATGAAATAATCCTCCCTCGTACCATAAATGTCCAAAGACGCCATTAAGCAGGATGAATGATCCTAAAACAACAAGCGCCCATCCAGTAAATTTGGTTATTGCTTCTGTTTTTTTGGTAAGCCAGCTGATAGTGTTAATTCCTAATATCCCTAATATTGTCAGTAAAAGCAGAGGAATCATTCTTCCTAAACCATTCATTGCCATCAATAATGATCCTCTGAGCCAGTCTCCTGTTGTTGCGGCGAATGTCAAAACAACGTATGTTATTGGGTTTGGGCATCCGATTCCGGCGTTTCCCAAGAGCAAACCTAAGAAGAAAACTTTGAGATAATCTCCTTGTTTTTCTATGAATTTTGGCATCCTCGCGTAGCTTGGCAGTTGGAACGTGAGGAGTTTCAGTTCTATGAAACCAAAGAAGAGAGAAGCTAATCCTGCTAACGAATACATTATTCTTGTTGCCTTATCCAATCCCAGAAACTGCCCTAAAAATCCAACAACCGCGCCATATACCGCGAGAGTAATAATTAAACCAAGACCAAAGAGTATCGACATCAAAAGCCCCTTTCTTCCGCCAGCCACCATTGCGAGAGGCACGATAATAAAGACTAAGGGCAATGTGCAGGGAAGAACAATATTTGATATTCCCCCAAAAAAAGATAAGAGCATTGTTGCGGTAGCTTCAGGAGTTGTGCTGAGATAGATAAACGCGAATAAAACAAGAGAGAATAATACAAACGCAGACACTATGAGAGTTACTCTAAACCGTTTTTCTGATGCAGTAAGTTGAATAACATTGTTCTTGGTGTTTGTTTTTTTCATGGTTTACCTCGCGTTATCGACCATCTCAATGACATCCTTTTCAACTTGTTCAGCTTCTTTCTTGTCCACTTCTGAAAAGAACTGGGAAATCATGGTTGGTTTCATTCCCACAATTTTTACTTTTTCATTTTCCACCAGAACATTGATTTTGCAGGGCATGCAGAGAGAAATTAATCTATTTTTGTTCAAGAATTGGTTTGCGTATTTCCCTGAACAGATTTCAATTATCTTGAGTGGTTTTTGAATAAATCCTTTAGCGGCAAGTCTTTCTTTTATGTCATAAACCTGAAATAACGCCCAGCCTTTCTGTTCAACAGCTTTCAAAACAGAAACAACAGCGTCATCAAAGCTTTTTTTTGTTTCAACAATGTATGCGAAATCTTCTTGTTTCATTTTTTATTCCCTCTCTTTTTAAACATACTGTATATAAAAATTTGACGAGCTCCCCATGGAGTTGCATGTTCCACTTCAAAACTCTTTATATGCGTAAAGCCGCTAAATAGTTTTATCATGGAATCTTTAGAGTATTGTTTTATATCCAATCCACTGCATTTTTTTGGTCCATTTTCTGAAAATGCGGAAACAATGAAGTAACCGTTCGGTTTTAATAATTGCTGTATTTTTTCTACATATGTACGAATATCTTTTTTTTCTGTTAAAAAATGAAGAACAGCCCTATCATGCCAAAGATCATATGTATCTCTTGTTTCAAATTTTCTTACATCAGATACAACCCATGTAACATCGTTTGCCCTATCGCCTAATCTTTTTTTTGCTTGATGTAACGCGGTTGAAGAAACATCCAAAACAGTTATTCTTTTAAAACCTATAGCAAGAAGATTATCCACGAGATTTGAGTCTCCTGCTCCAACATCAATAATTTTAGCGTCTTTGCCTAAATTTGTTTCAGAGATCAAGGTAAGTGAAATTTTAGGATTTTCCTGATACCAGCTCACTTCATTTGATTTTTTTGTTTTATAAATATTTTCCCAATGTTCTTTCGCGTCATACCTTTGCATTTCTGCTTGACTCACTGGTGTACTGCATGTATTTTGAAAACCAATTCGCTGGAGAATCTTTTCCATCAAGCAGTAATTAGTAATCCCTGCCGCTAACATCATGAAGGCGATAAAGTATGCCAATGGCTTGAAAATGAGCAATCCAATTATCAATAAGATGCTATTTATTACCCTGCTTGCGTTTATACTTGAAAACATTTTTTACGCTCGTAACTTTTTTTTCATGGTTTCAAACTCTTTTTTTGTTATTTCTCCTTGAGCAAATCTCTTTTTCAAAATATTGAGAGGTGTCTCTGAGGCAGGATTTTTTATTCCAAATCTATATATGATCCATACGATGAAACAAATGACTGCTATAAAAAATAATATCCAGAAAATGCTCCAATACCAATAATTGCCGTAGTCATAACCCATCATACTTCCCCCACCCATCATGTTGTCCATAATTTCATGAGCTTCTCCTGAGTGCATTTGTTCCATGTAATATTCGCCAATAGCTTCTAGCTGTTCATTATTCAATTTGTCGCAGCTTATCTTGCTTTCCATAAGCTTCATACCATCTTCAATTTCACTATCATGGCTTTCTTGACCAAAAACAACAGCGATACTCAACAGAAATAGTACTAAAATTAATATTATTTTTCTCATAGTTTCCACCTTAGAGCATCCTGCTTCTCAATCTTTCGCGTAACACATCCCGTATGATGTCAAACGCTTTGATGATTTTTGGATTCGTGAGTTTGTAATAGATGTTTTTTCCCTTTCTATCCGAAATAACAATCCCTTTGGATTTCATAATGGACAAATGCTGGGAAATGTTGGCTTGGCTTAATTTCGTTTTTTCAATGAGTTCTGTTACTGACTTTTCTTTATTCCTCAAAAGATTCAATATTTCTAATCGTGTGGGGTTTGAGAATACCTTGCACAATTCAGCATGGATTTTATAGAGTTCTTTCATAATAACATATTAGAATATCCTAATGTTTAAATATCTTTCGGTGAAGATAACTTTTTCTTCCGTTTAATGCCAATGCTTTCCAAATACAGCAGGGTAATGTCTGAAACGCAGGGGAGTTCTTTTATTTTATCAAGAGAAAGAAACAGTTGTTCTTTATGTTTGTGCGGCTCTTTATTTTTGATGTCTCCGGAGTATTGAAGGATGACAAAGACATGCGCAGAGACAGCGACATTTTTTCCGTTTCGAATATAATCATATTCTCTCGTTGCGATCTCTTTCCATTTTTCTATGACAATGTTGCATTCCTCAAAAAGTTCTTGCGCGAGTCCTTCCTCGACTGTTTGAGACGGATGCACTTTCCCGACAGGAAGCGTCCAGAATTTATATTTGACATGATCCTGCATGAGAATTTCTCCTTTTTCATTGGTAATGACTGCGGCAATGCCGTGATGGTCCAGAAGGTCTTCTGGAGTGTAAGGAATTGTTTCTGAGAGAGATGCTTCAGAAAGGAAATCGGAGAATACAGGTTTCTTTTTCTCCTGCCATGCGAGAATGCCTCCATCAAGATGCTTGGTCTTTTTGTAGCCGAGGGATTGAAGCACATGCAGTGCGTGTCCGCTTCTTCCTCCGCTATGTCAATAAAGCAAAATGTCATCATCTTTTTTCACACCGAGTGCGTCAATGCGTTCTTCAGAAAGTTCTTGGACAGGAAGAAGCGCTGCGCCGGAGATGTGTCCGCTTTCGTATTCTTCTTTGGTGCGAACGTCGATAAGTTTCACTGTTGGTTTTTTCTGGAGAATGTAGTGGAAGGTGTCTGGGTCGCAGTCAAAGTCATCAACAGCAGAAGATTTCTCTTGCATAGGCATAGTTTCTTTTGCACTTTCTTTTTGTTTTTCGTTTTCTTTTCCGAATATTTTCTTGAGAAATGCTTTCATGGGAAAAGAAAATCTCTTGTTGTTTTTATGGTTTGTGAATCAAATTTTTAGCAATAGAGATATTAAGAGGGTGGC
The DNA here is from genome assembly GCA_016215305.1 of Candidatus Woesearchaeota archaeon. Lineage (GTDB taxonomy): Archaea > Nanobdellota > Nanobdellia > Woesearchaeales > DSVV01 > JACRPI01. Next base: position 11,807 of record JACRKI010000005.1, read on the forward strand.
TTAAACATTTGTTCTAACCATTCATAAAGGGGGATTATATGAATTTTTTTTCCTTCTACTTCTATGCTTTCTTTCTCCGCTTCTGTAACAATGAAGCCCTCTTTAAGATTATAAATGTTTATCGCTTCCATAAGTCCTTTCAGCTCTCTTTTTTTAACAGACTCATCTTGTAAAGATAAAGTTACTTGAATTGCTTGGATTATCTTTCGACCATCTCGTATCACAAAATCACATTCGTTGGATTCTTTGTGATAAAATA
>JACRKI010000082.1 GCA_016215305.1 Candidatus Woesearchaeota archaeon
AAAGATTCTCTCTTATTTTTCACTTGTATTCCAAGGGTTTTCTTGGCTAAGACACTTCATATTATAGACATCATAATAATTTGGCGAGTCTTTCTGATAGCTTCTTAACTTTGTCCATTGCTCTGGGGTATTTATTCCCTTCGCAGGGATGAAATATGTTTGCATTAAATAACAAAATTTTGGTATGTTCCTTTCATAAACCAGCGCATAGAACACTGCTGGTCCGAGAAGATCCACTATTGCGTCATGTCTGTCTTTCTTTTCCTTTTCCATTCCAACATTGTAATTTGAAAGCGCATCTCCTTTTTGCTGTGCATCTTTAAGACCTTTCTGACAGGCAAAGTATTGCTCATTTGATTCTTTCAAACTTTTTTTTACCAGTTCTAAGTCACCTGCACTTGGGTCCTTCTCATAAACTACCTTTACATTTGGATTGTTTTCGTAATTTGCTATTGTTGCTGCATATTCTCCATTCTTTGCAATTGCTGCATCTCTTTCTCTTTTGCATTTTGCTACATCCTTTGTTCGAGTTTGATATTGAGCAAAGCAATCTTTGTATTGTGTAGCTCTTACACTCAAATCTGTCTCTGGATCCGCGTTACCGCATCCTGCAGCTAAAATTCCTTCTAATGAATCTCTTTCTGCAATCGCAAGGTCTCTTTCTGCAATGGCAGCATCTCTTTTTTCAATTACTGCATATTTAATTGTTTCTGTGACCTGGGGTTTATCTCTACTAGGTGCTGCTCCAATTATTGCTGTAGAAATACCTATTCCTGCAATTGTCGCAGCTACAATTCCTATCCCTACCCAATTCTCCTGTATTTTTTCCATGAACTTATTTTCTTCTTGTTTTATTTCCATTTTCTCTTGATTTCTTCATCTTCTTAGTTGGTAAAATAATAACACATAAGTGGAATACTCACTGCATAGATAAATGCTCCTCCTATGAGTAATCCCCCATACACTATTTCTCTTTTTTTCACAGCTGCTAATTGCATTTGAAGACATTCTTGGAAAATATCCAGATGTTTATATTTTCCAAGAATGTCTTCATACTTTTGCTTCAACGTATCACTGCTTTGCTGCAGTTCTGTTCTTTCCTTTATTAGCTCTCTTGATCTTAGCCTATATACACTATGCGTTTCTATCATCTTTGCAAGTTCTCCACGAAGTGGATCTGCAGATCTCTCCGGCAAAGTATTCATTCCTTGTTTCTCACTTTTTCGTACAATTACTGGTTTATCCGTTCCTCCTTGTATTGTTTGATACTCTTCTTTTTCTTCTGAGACTAAACCTGCAAGTGTTTTCTTATCTCCTTCTATCTGCTCTTTTTTGTATGTCCCTATAGGTTCAATTGCTCTTTCCATCATGCTATCTAGCACAGCTCCTACACTTTCTCCATATGTCTTGTCTTCACATTTTCATTTAAGATATTCTTTGAGATTGTTTTTTTGAAGGTAATCTTTTAGAATCGTACTGTCTATCTTTTCTCCTTGCTTTGCTTCTTTTGTCCATCGATTTCCTGTGATTGACCAATAGACCAAACTCATAATCATGTGATAATCATGATGTCTCATTACATCATCAATGTCCATTCTTGCACTATATATTGCCTGATCTCTCTTTGTTGCATCAGCCATCTCGTGATGCGTCCAATACATATTTATCAGAATTCCTCCAACTACTCGGTAATGGCTATCCTGTGGACGTTTTAAGTCTAATGCCACTAAATGACCAAACTCTTTTTTCCCTGCTTTTTCTTTTACTTCAATTGCTTTGTTAAAGTCCAAAAGCGTTATGCTTCCATCTCTATAAACTATGACATTTGTGTTGCTGATGTCATTTTCACTGATATTGTGCGGAGCGTATGCTTCTGTTGCATTTAAGAGTCCTAAAACGATCTGTGCTCGTTTTCGTACTTCATCCTTTGTGAATGTATGGTTTGGCAACAGTTGTTCAATTGCTGACACTCTTTTGTCTTTTTTATCAGGTAAATTAATTCCTAATTCTCCTGCAATGCATTCTTCTAACGTCATTCCTCCTCTCGTAGTATAATCTTCCATAAATATAACTCTTTTATTCTCATCCATGCTCTTAATTTTTATTAACCCGGTGTTGCAGCCAGCAGTTTCTAATCTTTGATATGCTGTTATTTCATTCCATGCTTCCATTTCATATCCTTCCTGCGGGATTTTTGTTGCAAGTCCATTCCATGTCGATACTTTTGATGTTTTTCCTTGACTCTCACTCATTCGCTTCACCTTGTGTTGTGTACTTTTATTTCGATTGGATATCCTTTGTATGCCCATGGTATTTGTTTTCCATTTTTGTCATCATGACTTATAGTCCAGTTCTTGTCAGCATTACAATCTACATCTACTAAACCATTCCTGTCAGGTGCCGATGTTTTTGTCAGGCAATAGCTTACTGTTGTTATCTCTGGTGTGACAATGTTTCCAAGGTTTACTAGTCCTTTTTTTTCTGTTTTCCGCAAAACAAACAAATTCTTATCTCCTGTTTTTGTCTGCCTTTCTTCTGTCATCTCTACATCTATTTGGGAGAGATATACTGGAACATGCTGCGGAAATGATTGTATCATTCCATTGCATACTGCTAGTTTTGTTTTGTCTGCTTCATTCTTGTCTTGCTGCATCTCATAAAAAGAGCTGCCATCACGAATTGCGGTCTTATTCTCCAGCGTTGCGCAAACAACAAGATCATTATTTATTTCAGGGAAAGGAGTTAGTGCATCTGCAGGAGGAGAATTTGCCATAGTAAGTTCTGCAGGAGGAGTATTGCTTCCACCACTTCCATTATCAGCAGCTTGTATGATTATATTATCAATTGTTGCTATGTTAGTATTATTTGCTTTGTCATATGCAACCAGTTCTATTTTATATGTTCCTGGCGCAGATATTTTTTTTGGGTCTATAGTGTATGTTCTTTCTTCCGGTGTTCTCAATATCCCGCTTTTTTCTGGAATGAGGAGGTTCTCATCCGTAGATATTCTTTTTTCATCCTTAGAGATATATCCTGTAATTTTTGTTACTTCTTTATTATCTGTTGCGCTATATTTTATCACTACTTGTTCCCCTACCTTAAACATATATTCATTATTTCCATCAATTTTGTGTTGTTCCTCTCCGACTATCCCTGCTTTAATTGTCGGATTTACTACATCA
>JACRKI010000085.1 GCA_016215305.1 Candidatus Woesearchaeota archaeon
ATATATTGAGAAAAAATTATCAAGAAGCGGATATTAAGAATTTGATTGCGCATTATTTCCGCGCGTTTTGTATCAAAGAACGACCAGCGAATCTTAGAGAGATGCTGCAATATGGAACATTCAGCGGGTTTGTTGCGGGAGTAATGGAACCTCCACTGACAATTCATGATGATGAGAAACGGAATGTGGAACTGATGATAGGATACAACACAGGCAGAACATATAGAATAATGCTGGACAATAGAAAACAAAGGGAAATAGTTCATTAATGAGAATCTGATTTTTCCATCACAAAAATCTCTCATGAGCAAAGCGAATGTTGAGATTTTTACACATCAATATTCTTCGCGGCCTTTGCGTTCTGCTCAATAAATTGTCTGCGGGGTTCAACAACATCTCCCATGAGAACAGTAAACACTTGATCTGCGATAATCGCATCTTCAACAGTCACTTTCTTGAACACTCTATTTTTTTCATCGAGTGTCGTTTCCCACAATTGCTCAGGATTCATTTCTCCAAGCCCTTTGTAGCGCTGAATGTTGACATTATCTTTGCCGATTTCTTTGATTGCAGAAAACATTTCTGGATCATTGTAGCAATAACGAATAGCTTTTCCTTTCTGCACCTTATAGAGCGGCGGCTGCGCGATATACAAATAACCATTATCAATAACTGGTTTCATAAATCTAAAGAAGAAAGTAAGCAAGAGACAGCAAATGTGCTGTCCATCAACGTCCGCGTCTGTCATGATCACAATTTTGTGATACCGTAATTTAGAAACGTCAAAAGTGTCACCAATGCCGCAGCCAAGTGCAGTAATTAAAGTCACAATCTGTTCGCTGGAATAAATTTTTGCAAGGCGCGCTTTTTCAATGTTCAAAATCTTTCCGCGAAGCGGCAGGATCGCTTGATTCACGCGGTTGCGGCCTTGCTTGGCACTATTATGAACAAAAATACCTGATGCAAGTGCAAAATTATGTGTTCCTGGAACTTCGATGTCGTAGACGTCAATTTTTTCTGCAACTGGAATTATTGTTTTTATTCTTTGATCAGACTGATATACAAGTTGAAGTGTTTGTTGTTGATGCTCTTGATAATTTTGAAGAGAAAGTAAATCTAACGGCATAAGAGAATCAGTAACTTGTAATTCAGACGCAGATTTGTAAGTTCCATTTCTTAACATAAATAAATGATCTGGAGTGCAAACAATTTCTTCATCAGTATCAAGAATAATTTTCACGACAGAAGCGTCTTTTTTCGTCACACGAGGATGCATCATCTTCTGAATCCCAATAGAACCGTCATCTAAAAGAGTATAACAAAAGTTTTCTTTTCCATCATTATTTTCCTCAACTAATTCCACAAAAGAGAGATTTCTTCCATCTACAAGCGCAACTTTGGTATCTCCTGAAAAGCATCCCCCTGCCGAATCTCCTTCAACAATGTAGATTTCACATTTCGCGGGATCACGTTCTTGGCAGTCAGAAAGTTTTCCAGGAAGAGAGCTTCCTTCAAGCACAGATTTACGACGAGTAAGATCGCGCGCTTTTCGTGCTGCGTCCCGCGCTTTCGCGGCAAGGATTGCTTTTTCCAAAATCTGTTTTGCGACAACAGGATTTTCTTCCATGTAGGTGCCAAGCGCAGTAGAAACAACAGAATCAACAATGCCTTTCACATCGCTGTTGCCCAATTTTGTTTTTGTCTGTCCTTCAAATTGCGGATCAGGATGTTTGATCGCGATAATTGCAGTGAGTCCTTCACGAACATCTTCTGCAGTGAGTTTGACTTCTTCGCCTTTCAAAAGTTTATTTGTTTCTGCGTAGGTGTTCAGCGTTCGTGTCAACGCGGATTTAAAGCCAGTAAGATGTGTGCCGCCTTCAATCGTGTTGATGTTGTTGACAAAAGAAAAAAGAATTTCGTTGTAGGTATCGTTATACTGCAGAGAAATCTCAACATCAATATTGTCCTTCAAATTATGCAAATAAATGACAGGGTGCAATGCAGTCTTGTTTGTATTCAAATATTCAACAAAAGAAACAACGCCGCCTTCGTAATGGAACGTTTGCTCTTTCGCGGCGCGTTCATCTTTAATGGTAATCGAAAGTCCTTTGTTCAAAAATGCAAGCTCTCGCATGCGCGCAGCAATGACTTCATAAGAAAATTCAATGGTGTCAAAAATCTCTTTGTCTGGATGAAACACAACTGTTGTCCCTGTATCTGCTGCGTCACCAATAATCTGAACATCTCCTTGCGCTTCCCCGCGAACAAAATCCATGGTATGAATATGGCCATCACGGTTGACAATCACTTTCAAATGATCAGAAAGCGCGTTGACAACGCTGACGCCGACTCCATGCAATCCGCCAGAAACTTTGTAGGTGCTTTTGTCAAATTTTCCGCCGGCGTGCAGTTTGGTCATGACCACTGCGAGCGCGGACATGTTATACTTCGGATGCGTCGCGACAGGAATCCCGCGGCCGTCATCAATGACGCTGACAGAATTATCCTGATGAATAATAACAATGATTGTTTTGCAGTAGCCCGCCATTGCTTCGTCAATGGAGTTGTCCACAACTTCGTAGACAAGGTGATGCAAGCCGGAAATCCCTGTGCTTCCAATGTACATGCCTGGACGTTTGCGGACTGCTTCAAGGCCTGCGAGAACTTGGATGTTTTCCGCGCCGTAGGATTTTGTGTCTTCTTGTGTTGCCATGATATTTTACCGTCGAGAAATTGCAAAGAATAAACTGCACTTTTCTCATAAAAAAACACTTCTTTATTCTTTATAAAAGTTGTGTTAAAAAAATCACTAGAAGAGATAGAAGAGAGTGATTTTTTTACTTCGCGTCAGAAAACGCGTCAACAAACTGCGCGTTCTGTTTTTTCAGGCGTTTTGCTGCGTCTTTTAAGACATCAAAAGGACTTTTATCGCTGGTTTCAATAATGAATCGCGGTTTGCCCACTTGAATGTGTTCAGTATAATAGCCGGAAACGTGAACGTCTTTGTCATTCCACAATTCCTTTTTGAGAACATTGCAGAAGGTGTGATCAGAATCAACTTCCAGATGCAGTTTGTTTTTCTTGGATTCAAGAACAGTGAGTTTCATATCATCAAAGAAAAGCAGGTGATTTATAAATATTGCGATGGCTGAAGCTGAAGCGATGATGAAGAAGAAAGATTACTATCATTTATTTTGAGGGCAATATTGTCTTAAAAGATCCTTTTCAATCTGTGCTTGTTCAAGTGGACCATAACGAGAAAAAGAGGGCGTGGATGAAAATTCTGCATCAAAACGAGGAATTTCCATAAATAAAGAAGCATGACATCCTATGTTATCTGCGATGACAGAATATGTTCCTAATCCGGAAATCTTAATGTCTGGGCTTACATAGCTAATAGAATGTTGATAAAAAGCATATCTGTTAAAAACAGTACAGCTGGAGAGTGTTTCAACCAATACAGCAAGTCCGGCAGTTGTCCTCAAATTCATAGTGCAAAGAAAGCAAGAAGGAAATATAAAGGTTATGACATTTTTCAATACACATTTTCAGAGTTCTAAGAAAACAACCCCAGCAGCCAGGCGCGGAATTGAGTGATAATTCTAAAAAACAAA
>JACRKI010000083.1 GCA_016215305.1 Candidatus Woesearchaeota archaeon
CTGATTGATACGTCTGTTCGTGATGCTTCTTTTTCTCATCTTGTGGATACTATGTTACGATTTAATCCTCAAAGACGACCTTCTATTGGTGAAGTTAAAAAAGAGCTTCAAAATTATTATTAAAAATCAAAAATTAGAATATAATTTATAATTATTAATTAAAAGATTTAGTCATTTATTTTCTTATTTTCCTCGGATTACTTTTTGGGGTTTTATTAATTTGAGATTATATTATTATGGAGTAACTGATTATGCAGACTATAATTTTATTGATTCTTGTTTTGGTTATTATTTAATCTAATCTACATTATCTCAAATAGTTTTTTTAGAAAATGATGTTCATGCCTAGAATTCACACATAAAGTGAGAGTTGACAAAAAAGATCACTTCTTAAGATAAGAAGAAAAACACAGGAACCAGAAAAAATACAGGAATCAGCATCGCTGGGGTATCTTCATGTATTTTTTAAAAAAAATCAAAATAATTATTGTGGTCAGGTTTTTCTTTTCTTAGTGCGTGTGAACAGAACCTGCGAAAGAACTGAGTTAGGCACTTCAGCGAAAGTCTCTTTTTGACATATAGCTGACGTACGAAATAAAAAATCCCAATCGCAGCAAGCTGCGGGGTATTTACTCGATGAGGGATTTTTTAAGCCTCGAACTGTGTTCGATAATCGCAGCAAGCTGCGTGGTATTAGACCCAGTTCGAGCAATAATTGTAGTTTTTTTTTGGTGATTTCGTGTGTCAGCTAATAAGCGAACAAACATACGAAATTACGAAAATTTGGTTCGTTCGCTACAAAAGTGAGACTTCAGAAGAAAGCTATATAAGAAAGCAGACAAAACAAAACAATATGCTTTCCATCATCCTCATTGAAACAGAACACGCACAAAACCTTGGCGCTGTCTGCCGCGTGATCGCGAACTTTGGATTTGAGAAATTGATTCTCATTAATCCCAAATGCAGCACAGACGATATTGATGCGCTGATTCGCGCGAAACATGAAGCATTGCCTATTCTGAAAAACGCAAAAATCACTGACTTTTCTGTTCTTGATGAATTTGATTATTTGATTGGCACGACTGCGCGAAATGGCTCTCCCTATAATCTCCAGAGAAGTCCGATGACTCCAGAAGAAATGGCGCAATTGCTTGAAGAAGAAGGATTACTCAAGGATCCTAAAATTAATGTCGGGCTTTTGATTGGCAGAGAAGGCCACGGCTTATTTAATGAAGAACTCAAAAAATGCGATTATGTGGTGACTATTCCCACGCATTACAAATATGTGACGATGAATGTGAGTCATGCTGTTGCTGTTCTTTTGTACGAGCTCTATAAAAAAAAGGGCATGAAGAAAATACAAGATCGGTTCCTTAAAGCGTCTGCAAAAGAGAAGGAAATAATTCTCAAAAATCTTGATCTTGTTCTCGCAAAAACAGATTTTGGAACAGAACAAAGAAAAGAAACGCAACGTCTTGTCTGGAAACGAATGATTGGCAAGGCAGTTTTGACCAAACGAGAAGCGTTTGCTTTGATTGGATTCTTGAAGAAGTTGTGATTATCTTTTTAGGTACATTGTTTTTTATATTCTTTAAACAAATATTTCAAAAAAGGCTTTTGTATTTTCTTTAGTTGGCATTCTTGAAGGGTTTCATAGTACTCTTCTCGTTCTTTATACAAAATATTAAGCATGGGATATCCGTGCCGCTTGAGAATAAAATTCATTAACAATCGCGACATTCTCCCATTTCCGTCACCAAACGGATGAATTGTCACCAAATAGAGATGCACGAGTCCTGCAATCTCAAACGCATGTAATTTCTTTTTTGCTTTATCATACCAACTCAAAAACTCTTTTATTTCAAAATCTACTAGTTCATGCGGCACTGGCTTAAAGACAGACCCGCTGATCACCACATTAAAATCTCTCAGCTTTCCAGCAATTTCGTCATCAATGTTTTGTAGGAGTATTGCATGCATTTTGAGAATAAATTCCACGGAAATATCCCCTTCATACGCATACATGAAATCAAATGCTTTTTCATGATTTTCCACTTCTTTTACTTCTTTTATAGATGCTCCTTTTGGTACAAGTTTGTCCTTCAGAATAAGAGAAGTATCCTGAAGCGTCAGAGTAGATCCTTCAATTCTGTTTGTATCATTGGTAAATTTGATAATAAAATCCTGCAGAAACTTCTCTTTGATGCTTTTTGGCATCTTTTGCAATTCCACTCTCTTTTCTTCTTTTATTTTTTCTAAGTTCTCCAAAGCTTCTTTTTCGAGGACAGAAGCAATAGGATATGCCTCTGCTTTTCCAAGATGTTTCACAAATTTCTGTACCGGTTTTCCATTTTCATATACTGTTTCTACAAGTTCCTTGTACAAATATTTTCCTTTTCGTCGTGTTCGAATGTATGGCATTGTTCCCCACTTTTATCTTAAATAAGTGGGGAAATAAATAGTTTGTGTTTGTAGTGGATTATTTGTAACTCCATAAAAGTGATAAATTATATAAAGCAGTTTAGTATTCTTAGCTCCATGGAACAAACTCCTGAATCATTAGAGGTTATTATTGGATTTCTTGCAGAAGTTATGGACATTCGTGAACGACAACGTGGATTTTATATTTTGCCTCCTGATGAGCAAACTTCTGACGCAAAAACAGCATTGGAAACAGATTTGAGGAGAAGAGTTGCCGCATTATCTGATAGTTATGCTGCACAATTAGAAGGAACACCTGAAAAAAATTATCTTTATGATTTAAAGAGGGAATATGGAATTCAAATCCCGATTGATGAGTTTATTAAGAGATATAACCTGAGCACAAGGCTGGCAAACGTCCTTTTCAACTTAGAAAAGGGAAACTGGCGATCGGGCACTGGTCCTATAAGAACTGTCTCAGATCTTGATGGTCTCGATATCAAGCAGGTTTTAAACTGGCCAAACATGGGGAAAAAAACATTTAGACAGTTTGTTGATGCACTTGAACAAGAAGGATATCATTTGAAAGGGATAGAAATGTATCGGGAGAGACAGAGAAAAAGAGCATATCAAAAATAAATCATTCTTTATCAAAAAACATCTTCACTCGTTCATCCATTTTTGGCTTTGCGTTTTCTCCTAACGCATAATATATTTTTTCTGCGTGCGCTCCCCAAGAATATTGTCCTTCTTCTTTTGCCACTCTCTTGACTGCGAATTCCTGCGTTTCCAATCCTTTTTTCAGATGCCAATGAATGCTTCGCATGGTGCATTTTGGGAATATTTTGTTGTACATTGTCGAGAGTTGATAGCCATATCCTTCTCCAAGATGCGCAAGCAGTTCAACTATGTTTTGTCTGATAACGGAATTTGTGGGGCGACCTCTTGGCATGAAAATCTGTGAATAGTCGGGGATTAAATAATTTGTGCCGAAATTATTAAATACTTTAAAGAAATACACAAAAAACAATGAGTTATACGTTTCAAACCTATACACCACTGGAAAGAAGATTTTCAGATAGTCAGGCTGTTCTCGCAATTGCAAAACAAACTCCGGAAAGTAATTCTGCATATACGGAGATTTTTAAGCATTATTATGATCCCTTACTTACATATGCAATAAAAATTGTCAAAGACAGGCAGGAAGCAGAAGATATTATCTCTACTGTTCTCGGCGAAAAATTTTATGCAAATAAGGATAAACTTGCAGAAAGCGCAGGTTCTGGTGATCTTAAACTTCGTGCATGGCTTTATCGCGTTACGACAAATTTATGTTTTAATGTTGTTCGAGATAGAAAAAGAAGAGGGGGCTTGCTTGTTCGCAGAGTTGGTGCACAAGGTGAAGAAGACAGAGCATTCTCTGCTATCTTTTCCCGTTATTTTGGAACGAATGCGCCAGAAACAGTATATGCAAGACAAGTACAAGAAACAGTCACAGATGCAATGACAGACTTAAGTGAACTACATCAAGAGGTTCTCCAGCTTCGTTATGGAGAAGATCTTTCCTATCAGGAAATTGCGGACACCCTCGGAATCAAAATAGGGACAGTCATGTCCCGACTCAACAGAGCAAAGATACAATTACTAGAGTCAGCTCCAGATTTAGAGCAACTTCTCGCTGCATGATTGCGAGGAAATATTTTCTCTTATTGTTTCACTAATCTATAACACGTCACTTCAATCAATTCTCTCTTCTTTATCTGATGCGCATAGGTTTGCCTGAGCGGAAATGAAAACGAATAATATTCTGGAATAGTAAAGGCATGGTCTGCTGCAATTGCTCTCACAAACACATCTGTTGCTGTTTTATGAAAACTATAAACGACATTGCTCAAAGAAAACGCTTTCTCAAGAAATATTTTATCCGCGTGCTCCTGTCTCGTCCCAAACGGAGGATTTTGAAGCACTGTATCCACTCTTTCCTGAAAATCTTTCACATCCATTTGGCGGATTTCATAATTCTCTGCCCGCAGAGGAAGAATGTTTGTCTGCAAGATTCGTACTGCGTCAGTGTCTTTCTCGACGAAAAAAACGTGTTTTGCGCCAAGAAGCAATGCGCCGATTCCGAGGATTCCTGTTCCCGCGCCAAAATCAGCGACGGTTTTTCCCACAATATCGCCTTTCATTAATGCATCCCACAAAATTGTTGCTGCAATTTCTGAATCAGTAGTATATTGCTCCAGCTTTATTTTTGGTTTCTCAAAGCTTGCAAGCTTTGATAACTGAATCGCGAGTTGTTTTTTGGTGAGCATGGAGTTGGAAGATAGTTGCACCTATAAAAATATATAGATTATACAAACGAATTATTTTCTCTTTTTCTCTATATTACGGTTATCCACAATTCTTTTTTCCTTCAACGCTGTTTCCATCTCTAATCTCTTTCGCAACTCTTCTTTGGAAACAAGCACAATCTTTGGCGTGACATGGAAATAGGAAACAAACTCCCGCAGTATTTCTTCTTTTGCATGATTCTTATCCGCGTTTTCATGAAGCGCGACAGAAAGCACCACCTCATCAAGATCATACTTGTCTTTCTTTTCAAGAACTATCTGCCAATCAACAATGAATTGATTCGAGGAAAGCACCGCGGCAACCGCGTTCATATCCACAAACATTCCTTTTATTTTTGTATGCTGAATGGAAAGAATGTCTGATGATCGCGTGATTGCGGGATTAATTCTCGGCGTTTTTGCGCCGCAATATGGACATGGTCCTGTTTGCAGACTGCCAATGTCTCCAGTTTTATATCGTAGAAATGCAGTGCCTCTGAAATCAAGCGAGGTATAGACTATTTCGCCAGATTCCCCATCTGCAACAGGATTTCCTTCTGCGTCGATAATTTCAATGTATTCCATGTCCGGATACAAATGATAGCCGCTTTCTTCATGACACTGCGTCCACGCAATTTTTCCTTCTGTAAACCCATAAGTCGTGTAGATTTTGACATCCGCAGGAGCGCCGTTTAAACAAAGCAATTCTTTTATTTTCTGGCGATAGCCAGGAGGAACTGCTTCACCTCCTAAAAGAACATACCGAACACTATGCAAATCAATATGTTTTTCCTGCGCGATGGAAAGCAGATGATACACGTACGAAGGCATGCCAATAATCGCCTCTGCTTTCATCCGCTCCATTGTCTGCAAAATCTTTTCACTTCCCATTGATCTGCCGCCGCCAGTATGCAAGCCAAAAATATTATTTTCATTTGTTGCGTACACTGTCTGCCAGAACGCAAGATGCGGCGCAAAGGGAAAGACATTGATGACTCTCACATCGTTTGGAATTTTTAAGAGTGACATCATTCGCTTTCCCGCTTCTCTCAGATTTTCCAAGTCATATTTCGTGTAGAGCACAGGAATGCTCATCGCGCTTCTTCCCGTGGTAAAATGGACATGAATTGGTTTGAATTCTTCTGTTAATTCTTCTTTTAGTTTTTTTGAGAAGAAAAGTTTTAATGTGGTAAGTTTGGGAAGGAGACGCAGATTCTTTTTTGGATCGAGCACAAACGCGGCCGCTTTCTCTGGATGCTCCATTGTCGTGACAATATCTTGTTTTGTCGTAAAAGGAATTTGTGCTATTCCAAGATCTTTTGTTTGCTTGATGTGTTTGAACGGAATTTTATGCACGTCAAACAATGAATGATAATAGGACGCAAGCGGAAAAAGACGCATCATCTGCCGCAGTTTTTCATTCTGCAATCTCTTTTGTTTTCTCTCACTCATTTTTTGCAGATACTGCCAGGAGGTCAGCGGTTTATGGAGCATAGCGTTCTCCTGCACATTGCGCAATCTTTTTCATGATTACTGTTGTTTGTTTTCGCAATAATGCTTTTGTCATCTTCTTTTTTTGAGTTGTCTTCATATAAAATGGTTTTCCCACTTTTATTGTTACTTGTGATTTCCATGCTCTTGGGATGATTTTCTCTCTTGGAAGCATGATGTTTGCTCCTTGTATTCCAACTGGGATGATTTGAATATTTCTTTTCAGATGCTTTTGTGCTTCGAGAACAATGCGGACAACCCCTGTTCTTCCTTCCTGCAAAGAACCATCATACGTTCTTGTTCCTTCTGGAAAAATGCCTACAATGCCATCATCTTCCAATGTCGCCGCTGCTTCTGCGATTGCCAGCTTTCCTTTTGCTTTTGTTCCTTCTTTCTCCACAAGAATACAGTGCGCCCATTTTTTATAGACCAGATTTTCTATCCCGCTTCCAAAGTAACTGGTAAATTCCCGCTTCGCGAGAAAATGAACTGGCTGGTCTGTTTTTTTCACCACATAACCTGCGATCAGAAAACCATCAAGGTGACTCTGATGATTCGCGGCAAGAATAAATGGTCCGTAACTGGGAATGTTTTCTGCGCCGCTTATTTTTTTTATGAAGAGTTTTTCTATAATCGGGAAGAACAGCTTTATGATTGTGTAGACCATTCCTGCTTTAGTGCTGGTTTCTTATAAAAAACTTCATAGTCACGGGAGAGTGGAGAAAGATTAATAATGTTTTCGCGAACAGGTATAGCAAACGCAATAAATTATCGTAACTTGTTTGCCAAAGTAAAAATCACGCATGGGCAACGCAAGTACACGAACTAAGAAAAGTCTGGCGAGGCATGTAATTATTTTTTATTTATTTTTTAGATTTATATTATTTCAAAGAAATTTTCTGAAAAGAATTCATAAAAAACAAATTACCCCAATTTTTCTTAACAAAAACTATCGAAAGAAAAATTGGGTCCCCTGAGACAGGCGTTGCCAGGCTATCCAAAGCTTATTTCAAAAGCAGTGCTTTTGTAATCCATTGGAATTGCATTCCAATGTTTGCTGGTTCGTGTTTCTAATAGTTCTAGTTCGTGTGTTTCTCTTTATGCTCATACCCAAACACAAAAATTACCCAAGAAATTGTAATTGTTATTGCCGCCAAATAAATAGGAAGACTTACTCCCCATTGCGAAACAATTCCCGCGATAATCGGCGGGATGGTAAAAGAAAGTGAGAGGAGAGACTGCTGAATTCCCATAACTTCTCCCTGCATATGCGCATCCACTGAATTGGAAACTAACGTTGAAAAATTTGGCGCGGTCAACCCAAAAAATATTGCCATAAACGGAACAGTGAAATACAAATAAAGCGCCTTGTCTGGCAAGGGAATCACCGCAAGCACAACCGCAGTCGCAAGAATGGAAAATTTCAACACATTCTGGGGCGCGACTCTGCTGGAAACAAACCGCACAACTCCTCCCTGCGCAATCGCGATCCAGAGCCCGACATACGCGAAATAGGTGCCAATATTCGAACTGGTAAAAGAAAACTTATGATAAAGGAAAACCTGAAAGAATTGCGTGAAAAATGACCAGCCAAAATTCATCAGAAAAATAACAAGGAAAAGCACACGAAGATCCGCGTGCGTGAACGCTTTTTTAATATTGTAAAATCCAGTAAACAGATGAACTTTTCTTTCCTGTTTGTATTTTAATGTTTCCTGGAAATAGAAAATAACCAAAAGGATATTGAACAAGACAAGCAGCGCCGCAAACCAGAACGGCGTCGCGTGATTAAACCAGGAAACAAGCGTGCTGTCTGTTAATTTTCCCCCAATAAATGGACCAATAATAAACCCAAGTCCAAACGCCATCCCAATCATTCCAAAGTTTTTCACTTTTGTTTTTGGTGTGCTCACGTCAGCTATGCATGACTGGACAATGGAAATATTCCCACCAGTGAATCCCGCAAGCAGACGGCTTACAAACAAAAGGGCAAGATTGGTATACAAAATTCCCAGCGCAAAGAGAATATAGCCGAGAAAAGTTCCTATCATGGAAACAATGATAAGTTTTTTTCTTCCTACTTGATCTGAAAATGCCCCTAAAATCGGCGCGCCAAAAAATTGCGCAAACGGATAGGACGCGATGAGGAAGCCAAGGAGCATTGTTCGCACTGCATCAGAAGCAGCTGCAGGAAGAAGATCAGTGCTGAAAAAAATAACTGGAAGCACAGGAATGACAATCCCAATTCCAATTAAATCAATGAAGATGATGAGAAAAAGCGTGAAAAGAAGACCTTTGTTTTCTTTTGTTTCTGATTTCTGTTCAGTCATTTGTTAGAAAAATGAGGAAGTTATATAAATAGATAATGAAACAATCTCTACGCATGAAAAAACAATTTATTTGCGTTCTTGCTCTTTTGTCTGCTGCTATTCTTCTTTCTAGTTGTACACCGCAGGGAGCTTCTTCTGCTCCCGAAAATGCAGGAGATCAGATTGTTTGCACTGCAGATGTGCAAGAATGTTCTGACGGAAGTTTTGTCGGCAGAGATGTGAATAATAATTGTGAATTTAAGGAATGTCCATAAAAATTAACAATAAACAATATAAACGCAGCAGCTCTTCTTTCTTTTATGAAAATAGGCATTATTGGCGGTTCTGGACTCGGAGATCCAAACCTCTGGGACAACGCAAAAAAAGTCAAAGTCCACACGCCATACGGCGCTCCATCTGATCTTCTTACTGTCGGCACATTTCATGGCGTTGACATTGTTGCATTGCCGCGACATGGCGCTGCTCACACGATTCGACCATCTGACGTGAATTATCGCGCAAACATTTTTGCCATGAAAGAATTAGGCGTGACGCATATCATTGCCGCAACCGCGTGCGGCGGTTTGCGGCAGGAAATTAGACCTGGCGATCTTGTTTTTATTGACCAATTCATTGACCGCACCACAAAACGCGAACAGTCATTCTATACTGGACAAACTATTTGCCACATTCCCATGGCAGATCCATTTTGCGAAAAGATTCGCACGCTTTTTGCTGCTGCCGCGATTGAACATAATATTGCATATCATCCTCGCGGTACTATGGTGACGATTGAAGGACCGCGATTTTCGACGCGCGCGGAATCTGAATTATTTCGCAGCTGGAAATGCGATGTGATTAATATGACAACAGTTCCTGAAGTTGTGTTGGCTCGGGAAGCTGGTATTTGTTATGCAGCGGTCGCGATGTCCACTGACTATGATTGCTGGAAAACTGATGAAGCGCATGTCACGCTTGATATTGTTTTGAAAACAATGCATGACAACGCAGAAAAAGTTAAGATAATCTTGAAAACGGTGATTCCTCAATTGCGTGATTGGGATTGCAGCTGCAAGGA
>JACRKI010000084.1 GCA_016215305.1 Candidatus Woesearchaeota archaeon
CAGCCAGATAGACCTGACTGATGCTGACGACAACGCGGCATACAGAGACAAAGGATATGCGGGCGTGAAACCGCATTCAGGTGTCAAGGATATGACGATGAAAAAAGCAGCGCGCAATCGTCCCCTGACAAAAGAAGAAAAAAAATTCAACAAAGCCGTAGCAAAAATACGCGCGCCTGGCGAGCGACCGTTTGCTGTTATGCAACGTGTCTTCAATGGAGGAACAACACGTGTCAAGAATCTGAAGCGTGTTACTGTTCAGCAAGCGATGGAGTGTTTCGCATTCAATATATACCAGTTGTTCACTCTTAAAAAACAAGGACTGTTCTAGCGGAAGCTATCGAAAAAATTAATGAAAATGGAGAAAATTGACAAACAGAAACAACAATAGAGCAACAAAACAAAGACAAATAGAATTTTGTTGACCTAACGGTTGGTAAACAGCAAAATTCAGGGGTTAATCAAAGTTCTCCCTTATAAATCGTATTATCATATAATGCTTTTTCCATGATATTGATATACAATTTATATTTAAATAGGTTTCGGTTACCACGGCTGTGGGACAAAACCTCTAAAATCCTAATTCAATAACATGAGATTATGCCAAACACCTTTGCATAACAGTGCGGTATCAATTCTTTCATCTCTCTTCTGCCACACTTTCCATCCACATGCACGTTTGTCAGTTGAGAACCCGCTTTCTGAATTGTTTCGTTTGTAGTATTCTTTCAGGTGAACGAGTGGATCATCGATATAACTCCTAAGCATTCTTTTCCATTCAGGCGACCCTCTTATGGTTGCATTGCTTTTTGGTATCAGATATATTCTGGTTTCCTGATTGAAATCTTCTGTTATTGATTGATGACTGTAATATTTGTCCAGTCTCATGCTATCGATAGTTATTCCAAACTCTCGCGTCATTTCCAAAGCTTTTTCATAAGCTTCTTTTTCTGAGCGCATGCTTGTTCCATAACCAATGTATAATCCCGTCTTCAGATCCATGAACGCAAAAGTATGTGCAAATAGTTTTCGTTTCTGTTCTGTCTTGGCTTTTGTGATTTCCTTAAGCTCTTTTTCTCTCTCGTTTCTGTAATGTTTCGTCACAGTAAGACTATAACCAGTGCCATCACCTGATGCATCCGAATTTTCAATTCCTTTTTGTTTTGTCATTATGAGAAAAGCGTTGTGTATTGTAGCTCTTGCAAGCTCGTCTGAATAGATGCGTTCAACTGTTTTATGACCCACATCTATGCCCGTGAGTGCAGTAAAGAATGCAAGTAGATTTGCCATTTTTCTGTTGCTTAACTGAAAAATGTCTTTGAGAAGGAGTATAAGGACCAGCTTGGTTATAGGAATTTTTTTCGGTCTTCCGCCACAAGGTTTGGAAATTTTTATCATTGAATAAGCCTGTTCAATCACAGGTTCTATCTCCCTTGACGTTTCTTTGATTCTCATAGCAAGCCTTTGTTCGTATGTTCTCCAGTCGCGTTTTTTGTCTTCTGAATATTTCGACTTGTAAATTTCAACGATGTATTTGTGTTTTTTCAATGCAAGGTCAAGATGTTTCTGCATGAGACGCTTCATGAATCAATATGCATCGTTAAGCTAAATAGATATCTATAGATATATTATTGATTGCTTTGCTGTATACATGATTCATTGTAATTCCTTTGGAATTACATGTGTCGGAAACATAGTGTTTCCAACATTTACGAAATCCTGATGAATTTCGAGATGCTCAAAGAACCAGAGGTTCTTTGGCGCATCGGAAAGTAAAACTTTCCGAATGTTTCGGAAATTGGAAATTAATCAGAATTTCCAAAATTTCAGTCTCCAACGAACCATGACGCATTTTACAGATTTTTATAGATTCGTCTTTCGAAACCCATGACGCACCTGACAAATTTTTATAGGTGCGTCTTCGTACTGGATGGAGAGGCTGAAAAATCTTTTTACATTATAGACTTTGAAATCAACCCACCGACCTGACAAAGTATTTGGTTTAAAATCTCCACAGACAATAGAATTCTATGAAAATAGCATTTTTCACAGACACTTATAGACCGCAGATAAATGGCGTTGTGAGTTCAATAGATTCATATTCAAAAGAACTGCAAAGGCGTGGCCATGAAGTTTATATTTTCTGCCCGCGGTCACCAAAATATAATATTAGAAACAAG
>JACRKI010000089.1 GCA_016215305.1 Candidatus Woesearchaeota archaeon
GTCTCCTAACTTTGATGTTGTTCCTGACGCAATCGTCACTTCAGAAACAGGAATTTTTTCCTCCAAACTTGTTTTCAACCCTTCTGCGTTAACTGAAAACAAGTTCATGGATGTGGAATTGTCCACCAGCAGCATAATTCTTGGATCCCCATCTGACATGGTTTCTTCTGAATAAAATGGTCCTGCCAGCGCAAAAACCAGCAGCGCAAGAATCAGTGTTCTTGTGAAACAAACAAACACCCGCGTTTTCCAGATAATTTTTATTTCTTCTTTTGGGATTCTGACAAAATTGACAAAGGTGATCACGAGTGACGCAATAATCAACGGAATCGCGAACCAGAGATATTCCGGATACTCAAACTGAATAATGCCAAAGAGCGTGAACGCCATTAGAAATCACCTCTTGTCTTGACATATAGCAACTCGAGGAATAAAATAATGAGAAGCGCAGCGATTAATGCTTTTGTGATCGGCTGTTTGGAAATAATTTTATTTGACTCATCTCCAACAAGCGCTTTTTCCACTTCTTCATTCACATAATCCACATTGGACTCGACACTATTCAATAAATTCACCGCAACCTGTTTGTTTTGATATTTGTAGATTCCTAATTCCGCAAACTCCAGAGCATCAACATTTTCTTCTTTCCCAGAAGGCGTAGTAACTGGAATTTCATTATCAAAGACAACCTTCTCTCCAATTTTGTAATTGAGACTTTCAATAGTATCTTTGCCAATCACATAATCAATCAACTGCTGCCAGAACAAAGGATACGTGACATCATATTTGAACGTGCTGTTGCTGTCAAAAAGACCATACCACACCACAGTTCCCTGTCCATAACTGCCAACGGCAAGCAAAGGAACACCATCGTCTGTTGCCGCGAGCGTGAGCGTATTTTCTTTTGCCGCCGCCCGCATATACTTATCAACTGAACTTATGGAAATTCCGCTCGTCACCGCAGTAAGCACATTCTTCATGTTGACATCCACTTTATTATTGACCAACGGATCGTCCGCAAACGCCACCGGCAGCACATCATCCAATCCTAAATCTTCTATATCATCCTGGCCAGTCACAATCAGTGTCGCGCCATTATTGACTGCTTCTTTTATTTTACTGACCGCAGATCCTGGAAGATTCGCTGTATCCACTTCTGTCAAGATAATAACATCATGGTCAATGACTGGCATGACTGGCGGCTGGCCTTCTTCAATGACCGCGTCTTTATTCCAGATTTGCGCGTACGCCTGCATCACTGGATAAATGTAACTCTTTTGATTATTGGTGATGACGAGCACGTTTGTTTCTTTTTTATACGGAACACTCAACAGAATAGTATTATCTTTCATGAAATCATCGCCCTGCTCCAGCGTGATGGTATTGATTCCCTCCTGCTGTGCAAAGGTGAGTTTCTGCTGCCAATTCGCGGGAATTTCCAAATGATACGACTTGCTGTTTATTTTGACATCAACGCTCGCTGTTTCCGCGTTATAATTCTGCACAGTAATAGTGGTTTCATTGTCCACTGTCTGCATGTCGACAATTCCGACATTACTTGCAGTATTCACGATTGGAACAAAATAGACTGTATGTCCTTTTGCTTCCAATGATTGTTTCGCAATATAAGGATCCAGCGGATCTGTGTTGATAAAATCACTAATCACCACAATTTTTCCTTTATTCTCCTGCAGCAAATCATCCGCGGCAAGAACGCTGGAACCAATAGAAGAAGTCGCGTCTGTCTGCGGAATGTAATTCACAATGTCCAGCGCGTCTTTTTTATCTCCGTCACGCAACACCACAAACGGCGAATTTTGAATGAGAATAATGCTTACTTTTCCCTCGAGATGATCTTTTGCTTTACTCACTGCTTCACTTAATCGTGTGCTTAACCCATCTTTTGTGGACATGCTCGCGCTGTCATCAACGACCAAAACAGTGTGTTCTGCCGCAACCTCTGCTTGTGTATTATAATACGGATGCATCGCCGCGACGCTGAGCAAAAGCAAAATGAGAAGATGAATAAGGACGAGAATGTCTCTCAGAAATTTTTGAAGAAAGGAATTGCTTTTCTGCGTATGCGATTCACGAATGAGGAACATCAAGGAAGGAACGACTTTTTCACTTGGCTTTGGCTTGATAAGATACATCAAGATGAAGAAGATGAGTCCTGCAAAGAGCCATGCTCCTGCTTTATTGTCTGCATACTGCAATAAATCCAACGGATTAAACGCCATGGAGATTTTTTGCACTTTTCTGTATTATAAAGATTTTGGAAATGAGAGGATTTGCAGTCTCTTTTTTCGTCACCAATTGGATGTGTGAAAAAAGAACCGAAAAATATATAAGAAAAAAAGGAATAAAGATAATGTCGACTTCATCGACATTATCAGACA
>JACRKI010000087.1 GCA_016215305.1 Candidatus Woesearchaeota archaeon
ATTGCAGAATATTACCGAGGTGTTATCAGTGAATAAATATTCAGAACTCTTAATTAAAAAATATTTTGAAGAGCATTCTTTTGTCGCATCAACAATTGCTTCTTTCAACAACTTTATTGATTTTGAACTGCAAAATATTATCGAACAAAACAAAATTGTCGAACCAACAATTATTCCCCACAACATTGATGAATTCAAAATCCGCTTTGACAAAATCTGGGTCACGAAACCAGAAATCACAGAAGCAGATGGTTCCAAACGACCTATTTACCCTGCAGAAGCGCGCCTGCGAAAACTCAGCTACGCAGCTCCAGTTTTCATCGAAGTCAGCGCGCACATTAACGGGATTCAACGAGAATCTTTTGTCACGCAAGTGGGAAGTTTGCCCATTATGCTGCGGTCCAAATATTGTCATCTTTCTGGATTAAGTCCAGAAGAGCTTCTCCAAAAAGGAGAAGATCCAACTGATCTTGGCGGCTACTTTATTATCAATGGAACAGAACGTGCGCTTATTAACATTGAGGATCTCGCGGCAAATAAATTTCTTGTTGAGGAAGATTCTGGCAACAAATTTCTCGGCCGCTTGTTTTCTGAGTATGGCTCCTACAAAATTCCTCATTCACTCGAAAAACTTAACGATGGATTGTTTTATTTGACATTTACCCGAGTGAAGCGTATTCCTATTGTGCCAATCATCAAAGCACTCGGAATGACCAAAGACGAAGAAATCATGAAGCATATTACCGGAGGAGAACAAAGTGATTCAATTTTTGTTAACCTTTACGAATTTGTCGACATCAAAAACGAAGAAGAAGCACTTGATTATGTCGCAAAAAAAATTGGGATTACGCAGGCAAAAGAGATTCGTATCGAGCGCATGAAAGAGGTTGTGGACAAATATCTTTTGCCGCACCTTGGCATTACTGAAAAAAATCGTCTCGCAAAAGCATACAACTTATGCAAATATGTCAAGAAATATTTGCAAGTATGCGCAGGAGAATTACCTGTTGATGACAAGGATCACTACATGAACAAACGCGTCAAAATGAGCGGCGATCTTCTTGCAGATCTTTTCCAAGTGAACTTGAAAGTGCTTGTCGGTGATTTGTTATACAACTTCCAGCGTATTGTCAAGCGGGGGAAATTCCCTTCTATCAAAGTGGTTATCAGAGAAAAACTTTTGACAGGAAGAATTTACAGCGCAATGGCAACTGGAACATGGGTTGGCGGAAGAACAGGGATCAGCCAGCGTATCCAAAGAATAAATTTCCTTGAAACCATGAGTCACTTGCAGCGGGTCATTTCTCCACTCAGCGCAAGCCAGGAAAACTTTGAAGCGCGCGAATTGCACGCAACACATCTCGGCAGATTGTGCCCAATTGAAACTCCAGAAGGAACAAACATTGGATTGCGAAAAAATCTTGCGCTTGTCGCAGAGATCTCTCATGATTCAGATGAACAAGTAGTCCTCAAGCAGCTCAAAATGCTCGGCTTGAAGACGGTTTAATGGTGATTGACATGGTAGATGTTTACGTGAACGGAAAATATGCAGGAAGTGTTGATAACGCGCAAGATTTTGTCGATCAACTTATTTCAGAACGAAGACGGGGAAAACTTCCAAGCAATATCAACGTGTATCAGGATAAAGACTACAATCAAGTATTTGTTGAAGCAGGCAAAGGCCGAGTACGACGACCACTTATTGTTATCAAAGACGGCAAATCCACGCTCAGTGAAAAATATCTTGCACAACTCGAAAAAGGAGAACTTTCCTGGAGTGATCTTGTCACTCAGGGAATAGTTGAGTACGTTGATGCAGCAGAAGAAGAAAACTGCCTTGTCGCATTCATGCAACAGGATTTGACTCCCGCGCATACACATATGGAAATCGCTCCAATGGCGATTCTTGGCTTGTGCACTTCTCTTGTTCCTTTTGGGAACTATAATCAGAGTACGCGTCTCAACGCAGGAAGCAAAAACCAAAAACAATCTCTTGGATTCTATGCGGCAAACTATCATGTTCGTATGGATATGGACGTGAACGTTCTTGACAATCCACATCGACCGCTTTGTCGGACAATTATGCACGATATTGTTGATTATAATGAGCATCCTTCCGGACAAAACATTGTTGTCGCAGTCATGAGTTACCGCGGCTATAACATGGAGGATTCTGTTATTCTCAACAAAGCAAGCATTCAGCGCGGCTATGGACGATCCACATATTTCTTACCTTGTGTTTCTGAAGAACTTCGTTATAGCGGCGGTTTAATTGATCAGATTGGCATTCCTGACAAAGAAGTCAAAGGATACAAAACAGAACGCGATTATCGTTTCCTCGAAGATGACGGTATCATTTATCCTGAAGCACAAGTGAGAGAAGCAGATGTTGTTATTGGAAAAACATCTCCTCCTCGTTTCTTGAGCAGCATGGATGAATATAATTTAACCTCCAATCTTCGTCGGGAATCTTCTGTGAGTATCAGCCATGGAGAACAGGGTGTTGTTGATTTTGTCATGGTCACTGAAAATGAAGAAGGGAACAAACTTGTTCAGGTTCGATTGCGTGATCTTCGTGTCCCTGAAGTTGGAGACAAATTCACGTCACGACATGGACAGAAAGGGGTTGTGGGCATGATCGTTGATCAGGCAGACATGCCATTTAGCGCAAATGGAATCACTCCAGATCTTATCTTTTCTCCTCACGGAATTCCAAGCCGAATGACTATTGCGCATCTCATTGAACTTGTCGGCGCGAAAGTCGGCGCGCTTGCAGGACGTTACATTGATGGGACAACATTCGAAGCAGAATCTGAAGACGCGATGCGTCAGGAACTTGTTTCGTATGGATTTCGGGAAAATGGAACAGAAACCATGTACAATGGAATCTCTGGAGAAAAATTTCAGGCACGCATTTATATTGGAAATATGTATTACTTGAAATTAAGACACATGGTCGCGAACAAACTTCACTCTCGAGCGCGAGGTCCTGTGCAGTTGTTAACACGACAACCAACAGAAGGACGCGCAAAAGAGGGTGGATTGCGGCTCGGAGAAATGGAAAAAGATACCTTCGTCGCTCACGGCGCAAGCATGCTCTTGAAAGAGCGATTTGATTCTGACAAGACTGTTCTCGCAGTGTGCGAGGATTGCGGCTTACTTGCGATTCACGACGAATACAAGAACAGATCGCATTGTCCAGTTTGCGGAGAAAATTCCAATATTTCCCAAGTGGAAATCGCGTACGCATTCAAATTGTTGTTGGACGAATTAAAAGCACTTTGCGTCTATCCACGCATCGAACTAAAAAACAAATATTAAAACAAATACTAAAACAAAT
>JACRKI010000088.1 GCA_016215305.1 Candidatus Woesearchaeota archaeon
AAAAACGCATTCAGGGGATTATACCTATTCAAAGAATCGAACACCGCAGCATCAAACGCAATTTCTTTTGTTTCAGAAAAGAGCAGAATAATGGTGGTCAGGAGTAATGCCAAAAACAAGAGTGATGCGCGTTCCTTCACATCTGTTGATTTTTGGGCAGCAGCAAGAAGTTTTTTTTTCTGTTTCTCAAACTTTTTGCAAAGCAGAATAATTCTCGTGTTTTCCATCTCTTCTTTTTTGAGATCTTTTTCCTGAATCACATTCTCATAGGAATCAAGCCATGCGTCAAACATATCCAGTAGCGCGACAACTTCTTGAAAATCAGAACCAAGTTTTCGTTGAAATATTTTTGCAACCCATTGCCGAGTCAAAAGTGTTCTTCTGCTATTCTGAATCCCTTGCCGTATTTTCGCGCATAAGCGAAGTTGATTGTCAATGCAGGTTTGGAGTTCTTCAGAAGTTTTCTGGCTTTTATCTTTTTGTATTTTCTGCAGCAATGATTTCTTTTCTTTATCCAGCCATAATTTTCTTTTTCTTTGGCTGCTGCTTCCTTGTTGCAGAAGTTTGAGTGTTTGTTCGTCGTCCATGGTGATAAAAAACAGCTTACTCCTAATAAATTTTTAGTAATTATTATGATTAGGTATATCTTCTTTCTCTCACTTTTGTTTTAGAACACTGCTTAGTTATTTGTCAAAATAATGTGCTCCTGAACGGAGCACGAATCCTGCTGTGCCTCGTATAAAGCCTCGGCACAGCAGGATTCCTCAATCAATGCTCCGAACGTTAAGCGAGGAGCATACTTCAGGAGGAAAAATTCGAAACAAGCGATTCGGTGCGAAATTTCTTATGAGCACCGAATCGCTTGTCTTTTTGTTTGTCTTTCTATTTCTAAACAACAATAAGAAAAATATTAAAATAAATCTTCAACAAAACTTGTTTAGATTTTGTAAATTATCCAAAGAAATTCCGAATCAATGCCTGAAATGTTTTTGGCTGTTTCGCAGATCGTGCAGAGAATGGGAGTCTTTTTCTTCCAATATATCGCGGAATTTCTCTCTCCAATTCAGCGGCGCGGGGAAACTTTGCTTCCTCTGCTTTAAACACAGGCGTGTGATGAAAACTGCGGCCATTGCTGTGCGTAAATTTGTGTTTCTTGTGCAGCATTTCATGATACAATACATATTCAAGGTATTCTTCTGGAGCGCCGTCGAGGTATTTGCTCAGAACAATCGTGTCGCTGCCATATTCATAACTGCCGAGTTTGTTTCTGGAAAATGTTCCCCAGCGAAGACTTGGCTGTTCAAGCAGTCCATCAAAGTATTGATCATTGATTTTGTTGAATTTCTGCAGAATAAAGCCGCTTTCCACTTCTTTGGGAATTGCGATGTGGACGTTCTTCAAAAATTTGTTGTAGAGGTCCATGTTGTTGGTCAGAATCTTTTTGCCGCTTTTTTTGGAAAGTGTTCGGAGAAGCAAACTTTGAATCAAACCAAGCTGAATCTCTTCAGAAACCTGTTTCCATTCTTTGCTCATGTGGAATTCGATTTTGTTAAAGCTGACGCGAATGTTCGCGTTGAAGTTGTTGAATTTGCCGGAATATTTGAGAAAAGGAGTATAACTAAATTCTTTGTCAGGATAGAGTTCTTGGAATGCTTTTTCGATGAGTTGTTCGTTCATGGTTATTTGTAATTGCTCTCTTCTTATAAAATTCTTGTTTTTGCGTATTTGGTGAGGAAAAATTTATATTCTCCCTTAGGATAATGCGCTGGAGGTGGGAATCGAACCCACAGACGTGTGAACGCTACGGCTCACTGAAGTCCGTTCGCGGACTTCATCAGGCCGTTGCCCTACCACTAGGCGTCTCCAGCATGCTCTTTTTCTAGAAGATTTTCAGAAAATATGCATTTTCCTGAAAAGTTTCCGGGATTCCTGAAAGGCAAAACTACATTTCATATCTCAAAATCGCGGCAACCATGCCCATTTCCTTCAACTGCGCGCCTTCTCTGGTGTCTGTAGAAATAATCATCACTGTGGTGTTCAATTTCTTTGCTTCTTCTTCAAAATCCTCGATGGTTTTGTCAGGCAATGCTTCAGAAAGTAAAAGGGTATCAATCGCGCCCATCTTCAAAACGCGAAGCACTTCGTTTTCTCCATAACTTACCATGCCTTGTTTTGTTTTCAATAATTCAAAAAAGGTGTTCATGATTTTCTTTTCACTGGCGAGTTCTTCTGCCGCGAGAATATCCTGGCTTCGATCAACAAGCTCCTGCAACCCAAATTCTTCAGTGTAGCTCAAATCCTTGATCCCAATAATTTTTTTCGCGAGATCATTGTTGAGATATTCATAATTCAGAAAATCATATTTTGTTGGTC
>JACRKI010000086.1 GCA_016215305.1 Candidatus Woesearchaeota archaeon
AATTAACTTTCAAATTCTTGTATTAATGTTTGTATACGCTTTTGATTTTTAAGTTTTGACTCGATTATTTCATTTTCATCTCTTTTTAGTTTCCACCATTTTATTGGTGGAGTTATTTCATAAAATATATTTCTTCCTTCTTTTCCTCTTTCTCTAACAGCTTCAGCTAATTTGAGATTAGTTAAATATTTAGATGAAACATTTTGAATCTTTACCCCTACTTTTGAAGCAATTTCTGTTGGAGTTATAAACTTATGTTTGGCAATTAATAATAAAATATCTTTCTCTTTCTTTGTCAATCTTGAAATTATTTTATCTTCTATTTTTTTATATAACACATCTTTAAGTATTTCGTCAGTAATTTGTATGGGCGTATTTGTTCTTGGAAGAGATGAAATACAAGTAGACAAACCATTAAGTATATCCCTAATATTACCTTCATGGATTTCAAAGAGAATTTTAACTGCTTCTTTTGTATGTGGTATGATGGTATTCATATCTTTAATTTTAAAATAGTTTATTCTTTTATCAAGAAGTTGCATAATATCATTAAAACTAAGTGCTTCTAATTCTAAGGATGGACTGAGAAATATATCTCTAACTCTTTTTTTAGTTAAAAGTGATTGGGGTAAGAACCTATCACCAACAAAGAGGAAGATTATTTTCTTTTGCATAAGAAAATCACGAACATCCCCAAGCATATCTGCTAATTCATCAAAATCCTTTATTTCATCTAAATTATCGTAATGTATAATTATTGATTGAAATCCCGAATTAATTATTTCTTCAATTAACTTTTTATATAAATCAACTAATTTTTGCCTATTAAGTTGAGTTAGATTAGCTATATCATTTGACATATCTCCATATTGTGTTAATTCATATAATGCGTCAAGTTTCTCAGATAATTCTTTAGTGAGGGGAAGTTTCTGATTTTTTATTTCAGTGTAAATAGATGAAATAGTTAAAATAATAAATTCATTACCTGACATAATACGACTAATCTCCATCTCATTTTTTGGCGTAAAAAATCTATATTTACTTGCTTCACTTTTTACATAATTGATTAAAGATGTTTTCCCTATGCCTGGTTCACCAACAACCATATATCTAACATCCCCACCAAGCTCTATTATCCTTTTTAATTCTCCTCTTTCTTTTTCTCTGCCAACAAACGCCTGTAATGGTATGTTAGTTTCTTGCATTGTCAATGGATAATGAAAATAAGGATTATCGCTTAATCCATAATTTCTCCAAATAATATTAAATTCTGACATAGTTATATTGTAAATTAAACTACTATATAAATATTTCTATTATAATACTGAATTGGCATAAATATATGAAAACGTTTATATAGTAGTAATAATTATCATAATAATTAAATGGTATTATAATAACAAAATACTATTCAAATAAAAGATAATAAAAGGTGGCTAAGATGCAACAAGAACAAATGGAAGCGAGAAAACAGCGTGGCTATGAAATAGCAAAGAAGACAAGAATAACACAAAATGAGAAGGGAAATTGGAAAGTACCTTCTCAATCGGGCAGTGGCTACTACATTGTCGAAAGCAACGGCTTCGAAGCGAAATGCTCTTGTCCAGACTATGAAACAAGACACTGTAAGTGTAAACACTTATGGGCTGTTGAAATGATTGTCACAAAGCAAGTAGATAGCGAAGGCAACGTAACAATAACGCAAACAGTAAAGAAGACATACAAACAAGACTGGAAAAATTACAATCTCAGCCAACAAAAAGAAAAAGAATTGTTTATGAAATTCCTTGCGGACATCACAAGCACAATACAGCAACCTTCTTACAAGTTTGGAAGACCAACACTTGCCCTTGTCGATATGGTTTATTCTATTGCGTTTAAGACATATTCAACATTTTCTGGCAGAAGATTTACCACTGATATGAAAACGGCAAAAGAAAGCGGTTACGTTGAGCAACAGCCACACTACAACAGCATCTTCAACTATTTCGCAAAAGAAGAACTTACACCTTTGCTCTCACAGATTGTACAATTAACGAGTTTGCCTTTGCAGTCAATAGAACATGATTTTGCCATTGACAGCACTGGCTTTGGAACAAGCAATTTTCAAAGATGGTATTCTTTCAAACATGGAAAAGAAATATCTTCTCGACGCTGGGTAAAATGCCATTTCATTACTGGCGTGAAATCAAACATTATCACAAGCGTCAAAATAACATCTGAGTTTGACAACGATTGTCCTCTGCTTCCAGAATTGGTCAAAGAAACAGCACAGAACTTTGAAATGCAAGAAGTAAGCGGAGATAAGGCATATTTATCTCGAGAGAACTTTAAAGCAATTCAAGAGCAAGGTACTGTTCCTTTTGTTCCTTTCAAAAGCAACAGTACTGGAAAATCTCGTGGCTGTATGCTCTGGAATAAAATGTATCATTATTTTATGTTGAATAATGAAGAGTTTTTACAGCATTACCATAAGAGAAGCAACATTGAAACAACAAATCACATGATTAAATCAAAGTTCGGCAGTTCAGTAAGAAGCAAATCATGGACAGCACAAGTGAATGAAGTTTTATGCAAAATTATCTGTCATAACATTGTTTGTGTCATCCATGAAATGCACAGTTTAGGAATCCAGCCAGACTTCTGCCTAAAAAGTCAGGAATCTGCCCAAGAAGTCTGAGTTTTTAGTTACTTATTGGGCAAAGCCCTCAAATTGAAAAACTATATAAATCATCGCGTTACTATATATTTCTTAGGAAAATATAAAAGGCAGCATAAAACACCAAAAATTAATCCCAAGGGGGTGCGGCTATGGCAGATGACGAAGAATTTTTAGAAGAGGATGCTTCTGAAAACAAGGAAAACTTTGAAGAAGAGATGGACAACGACGAGATTAGTCCGGAAGAAGAAGGATTCATGCAGGGCTATGAAAAAGCAGAAGAAGAGAAGGAAGAAAAGCCCGCGCAGGAAAAACCTACAGAAGAAGGCGAACAATAGTTTTTGATTTTTTTCAGTTTGTTTTACAGTTTATTTTCATTTCTTTTTTATTTGTACACGAACTCGCTGCTTAGGTATCTTCATGTAATTATAATTTTTAATAGAAATAATTATGGAAAATTTATTCGAAGAAAATATTTGAAGAAAGGTATCCAAAAATAAAAAATAATTACATGCCTTGCCAAGCTTTTCTTAGTTCGTGAGTGTGCTGCTGGTTTGCGAGCAAGTACTTGTCTGTTCGTGTAAAAAAGTTTAAATACTTCCGAACAACGCAGATCATCATGGACTATGCAGAAGAAATAATCAAGATTCTCAAAACGCATATGTTAGAAGACATAGAAATAAAACTCGAAGTTCCTCCAGACAAAAATCTGGGTGATTTTGCGTTTCCTTGCTTCCTTCGTGCAAAGTCATGGAAGAAAAGCCCGCAGTTGATTGCGCATGATCTCGCGGCAAAATTGAACGGACAGCACAATAATATCATCGAGAAAGTTGTCGCGGCAGGACCCTACGTTAATTTCTTCCTGCACAAAAAGAATATGGCAGTGCATATCCTTAGCAAAATCTATGAACAAAGCGAAAACGAAAAATTCGGCTCCCAAAAACAAGAACAAAAGATTATGATTGAATTCTCGAGTCCAAACACAAACAAGCCGCTTCATCTTGGACATGTGCGAAACATCTCGTTGGGAGACAGTATGTCCAGAATATTTTCTTTCCTGGGAAATTATGTTGTCAAAGTTTGCTAAGTGAATGACATATGCGTTCATATCTTCAAATCAATGCTTGCGTACAAAAAATGGTGGCATAACAAAAATCCAGACAAGAAGAGTGATTTTTTTGTCGGAGAGTTTTACGTCTTGTTCGCGAAAAAATCTGGAGATGGAGAGCATCCTGAGTTGGAACAAGAAGCCCAGGAAATGCTGCGTTTGTGGGAAGCAGGAGACAAAGAAGTGGTTGCGCTCTGGAAAAAAATGAATCAGTGGGTCTATGAAGGATTTGAAGAAACCTATCACAAACTTGGCGTTTCCTTTGACAAATATTATTTTGAAAGTGACATCTACAAATTTGGAAGAGAAATAGTGCAGCAAGGACTAAAAAAGAAAATATTTTATGATAAAGAAGGTGCGATTGTTGCGCCGCTTGAAGATGTCGGCTTGCCAGACAAAGTAGTGATAAGATCAGACGGAACAACGTTATATATTACGCAGGACATTTATCTCGCGCAGAAAAAATTTCAGGAATATCCAATTGATCGTTCCATCTATGTTGTCGCGTCAGAGCAGAATTTGCATTTCCAGCAATTGTTTGCAATCTTGGAGAAATTAGGAAATAAATGGGCAGCTGGTTGTTATCATTTGAGTTATGGCATGGTGCTTTTGCCAGAAGGAAAAATGAAGAGCAGAGAAGGAACAGTTGTTGACGCGGATACATTGCTGGAAGAATTATTTGTCATGGCGAGAGAAGAAATTCACAAACGCCATCCGGATTTGAACAAAGTAATTCTGGAAAAACGCAGTCAGCAAGTGGGTCTTGGTGCGCTCAAATTTCACTTGCTCAAAATTGATGCAGTGAAAGATATTGTGTACAATCCAAAAGAATCTATTAATTTTGAAGGAGAAACAGGACCATATATTCAGTATACGCATGCGAGAATTTCAAGTATTTTGCGAAAAGCAGGAGACTTGCCAAACAAAGTTGCGGTAGACAAGTATGAAGAAAAAGAGTTGGAGCTTGTCGCGCAGTTGGAAAAATTCCCGCAAATAATTGAAGAAGCGGCATCGCATTACAAGCCGAGTTATATTTGCAGATATCTTTTAGATTTGTGTCAGTTGTTTAACAGTTATTATCATGATGTGCATGTTTTGAATGCAGAAGAAGAGGTCAGAGCAGTAAGATTATATTTGCTTTCTTGTATCAGGCAAGTGTTGCAGAATGGATTATCTTTATTAGGCATTGAAGCGCCTGATGAGATGTGAGTTTTTCAAAAGAAATATAAACTCAGTCGTGTTACATTACACAATGATATTTAAGAAAGGAGAGATTAGTTTAGGATTAGCTGTACGATTAGTTAGTATTTTGACAATCGCACTTTCTCTCCCTTTTTTTGTTAATCAGACACCAAGCACTATTGCGGTGATTGCCTATGGGCTTGGCAACTTTTTATTAATTGTGGGGTCGCAGTTAAAATGACAATCGTTGAACCAATTGACATAATTCCATCCATAATTGCAAGCATTACTCTTGCATATGCAAGTTTCACAAGAAAAACAAAGATAGTTATTATTGCTTTTATTGTATGGTTTCTGATCTTTGTTCTCTTACTGAACAGAATAAACTTTTTTGGGTAACGAAAGAAATGCCAGAAGTACATATTGAAAGGTCGATGTGAACACGAACCGATTTCGTTCCTGGCGTTGTCCAATAATTATTTTTTAATTCTTAATGTAGAGTTTTGGTTGGGAAAGATTTGGAGAGCATCTTTTAGCGTTTTTTTACGAAACGAAACAGCAACCTTTAAATATGACTGGAAAATTCAAATAATAAAATTCTCCCATTCGCGCTTTGGCGCTCATGAAGAATTTTAACAAAGTCCTTTGTTCAGGGGAAAAGTAAAATCCCTTGTGAGCGAAGTGAGCAGAAGGGATTTTAACATGGCAAAAGAAAGCATTGAAACACTGGTCGCGGGAGGAAAGGCGACAGCAGCGCCTCCATTAGGGCCGGCACTTGGTCCGCTTGGCGTCAACATTGGACTTGTCGTTCAGGAAATCAACAAAAAAACAGCAAGCTTCAAAGGAATGCAGGTTCCTGTCAAAGTTATTGTCGATAAAGACACGAAAGAGTTTGAAATTACAGTGGGAACGCCGCCAGCAGCAGCGTTGATCAAGCAGGAAGCTGGACTTGAGAAAGGTTCTTCAAATCCGCTTGCGGAAAAAGTTGCAGACTTAAAGATCGAGCAGATCATCAAAATTTCGAAGATGAAACAGGATTCGTTGCTTGGAAAAACAACAAAGGAGCGAGTCAAGGAAGTTATTGGAACGTGTCAGTCAATGGGAGTTCTTGTGGAAGGAAAACCAGCGCATGATGTGATTGTCGCGATTAACAATGGCGCGTTTAGCCAGGAAATTGCAACAGAAAAAACAGAACTTACTGCTGAAGAGCTCAAAGCGCTTGAAGCAGAAAGAAAACATTTGCAGGAAGAGCTTACCAAGAGACGAGCAGAGTTCGAATCGCTTGCGAAGGGAATACTCAAGGAGCTTGGCGAAGCTGCGACAACCTCGCAGAAGCGAAACAAGCTTGCAGAACACAAGATTCCGCAGCTTATTATCGATCAGCTTGTGCCGCCTGAGAAGGCAGCTCCAGCAGCAGGCGCAGCGAAGAAATAGGCGCTTTGTTTTTTCTTTTTTTCGATATTTTTTCTCTAGACAATCAATCCTTTAACAATAAAAATAACCTTCTCAAATTTCTCTTTGTTTTTTTCATAGAATGCAGATGGGATTTGTTCTCCATAATAATTGAGTCTGTTTCTAGCATAATTCATTTCTGCGATGAGATATGCTTCTGCTTCATGTTGTGGATAATTCTTGTAAAAATATGTGATAAGACATTGATGATTTTTGGAGCGCAATCCTTTGGAAAGAAGAAGAGCAGTGAGTAATTCTTTGATTGCTTCATAATATCCTTCGACAAGAAAAGAGGTTTGTTCAGGAGTAAATGGTACGCTTTTCAGAAACTTCACTCGCGCATCAGCCATTTTTATGAGCGACTGTATTTTTGAAGGATCTTTTTCTGCTTCTCTGACAAAATCTTCCTTACAGGTTGTCCAATCCATGAAATCTCTCATTTGAGTTGAAAATATCCCCGCAATTTTATTCCATTGATAATATTATTTCGTAAATCTTTTGGAAGATGATTGATGTCTTTTTCTATAAAGAGTTGGATTTTATGTCCAAGTTTTTTCTCAAATTCTTTCAAAGAGATATTCTTTGGCTCTGCAGTTGTTTCAACAAAAATATCAATATCACTTTGTTTATCATACTCCCCTTTTCTGACGCTTCCAAAAAGAATAATTACTGAAGGGGAAAACTCTTTTTCAAGATATTCCATCAAATCAGAAGTAAAAAGTTTGTCAATAAGAAAGAATGTCTTTCGAAATCTGAAATAAGGGGTGGCGTTTGCTTTGATCTCTCGGGTGATGATGTTTTGTTCTTGAAGTTCTTTGACATAACGCTGCGCTGTTGCCAATGGTATTTTTGTTTGTTTGACAATCTCCCGCAGAGTAAATTGCTTTTCAGGCTGTTCAAAGAATAATTCCAGCATTTTGTTCCATTTTTGATACTTTTGTTTCATTTTTGGTACTTAAGTACCATATTTGGTATATAAATTTTGTTGTTGTAGAACCTTCACAAACCAGCATCGCACAACACACGAACTAAGAAAAGCTTGGCTCAGGGGACCCAATTTTTTCTTTGATTAATTTCTCGAAAAAAATTGGGGTAATTATTATTATGAGTTATTTTTATCAATACTATCTTCAGAAAATTTCTTTGAAAAAAATCTAAAAGAGAACAAAACCATCGAAACATATAATAACCTCTTCTCATTCACGAATGCATGGCAAAAATGGAACTCATGAACGCGAAAGGAACGCATGATTTTGGCCCAGAAGAAAAGATTCTTAGAGATAAAATTGAACACATTATCACCGCGGTCTTTCGCTTGCACGGTTTTCCTCCACTCGAAACACCTGTCCTCGAAAGATTTGATCTCTTAGCAAGCAAATACGCAGGCGGCGCGGAAATCCTGAAAGAAACATTCAAATTGTACGACCAAGGAAAAAGAGAATTAGGATTACGATACGATCTCACAGTTCCCTTCTGCAGATTTATTGGGATGAATCCAAGTCTGAAAATGCCGTTCAAAAGATACCAAGTGGGAAGTGTCTATCGAGATGGTCCTGTCGCGTCAGACAGATTGAGAACATTCACCCAATGCGACGCGGATGTTGTCGGAACAAAAAGCATGAGCGCAGATGCGGAGTGTTTGATGATCGCGGAAGCAGTCTTCAAACGATTAAAGATAAAAGCGCAGCTTGAAATAAACAACAGAAAATTTCTTGACGGTCTTTTAGACGATCTTGAAGTGCCAAAAGAAAAATGGATTGACGCGATTCTTATCATTGACAAGATAAAAAAAGTAGATCAAAAAAAGATTGAATAAGAATTATAAACAGTAGTACTCACAAAACAACAAATCAAACGACTCCTCATCTTACTCAAAGAAACAAAAGGAACAAATCAGGAAAAAATAAAACATTTCCAAAAAGAGTTGAAGAGCCCGATAGCGCAGGAAGGCTTGAAAGAGTTGGAAGAGCTTTTTGCAGCGCTGCCAGACGCAGACAAACGAAAATTCTTTTTTGTCCCAATTCTCTGTCGAGGATTAGCATATTATACAGGAACAGTCTATGAAGCAGTTGCGCCAGAAGAAGGAATCCACTCCTCAATCGCAGCAGGAGGAAGATATGATAAAATGATTCAGCAATTCTTAGGATCACCGCAGGAATATCCTGCAGTCGGAATCAGCTTTGGATTAGATAGGCTTTACATTATCATGGAACAAAGAGAAAAAGAAAAACCAAAGACAGTGACAGAGGTATTTGTGATCCCAATCAATACAGAGAAAGAGTGCGCGCATATAGTGCAGGAGTTGCGAGATGAAAATATCTGTACAGAAACAGATTTGATGAAGCGCGGCCCCTCAAAAAACCTTCAATACGCGAATTCTTTGGGCATTCCTTTTGTTTTGTTTGTCGGTGAAGAAGAAGTCAAGGCAAAAAAATACAAATTAAAGAATATGAAAACAGGAAACGAAGAAATGCTCACAGTTGCTGAATGTTTGCATGAGATAAAGAAGTTGAGAAATCATAGTCATTCTTGACTCCAAAGGAGTTTGAATTGCGCAATAAAAGATTCTGTGACTCCTTTATTGTCAATTTGAAATAAAGTCAGATCATCTTTGGAAGCAACAGTAATTAATGTTTTTGTCTTGTACATCACAACAAAACAAGAAGAAAGAAATTGATTTGGCGCAAATTTTATTTTTGTTCCTGGAAGAACTTGAATTCTTTCTGCAATGCTTTTTGCGAGATCAGTGTATAATAGTTTGACTTTAATTCCTTTTTTTGAACGTCGTTTATGAAATTCTGCAATGTAGTTGAAGTATGCTTGATGGTGCAGCATTCCTCCTGTCACATAATATTCCTCTCCCGCATGAAGTGTTTTGAGTATCTCTTCATATGCAGTTTTTACTCCCTTAAGTCCTCGAAATATTGTTGCTTCTGATGTGTGTTTCGAATATTTTTGCTTGAGTTCAAGTTGTGGAATAATGTGTTGCAATTCTTCTCTTTGTTTTGCGAGGGATTCTTCTTTCTCTTTCATATAATCCAGAAGACGAGATGGAGCAGCTGCTTCAAAGTATTTCATGCCAGATTCAATGACAAAACTTGCAAGCCCTTTTTGCATCAGTTTCTCAAGAATCTCATAAATCTTTGAAGAGGATGCGCCAGACTTTTCAACAATTGGTCCAGTAGTGGAAGAACCAAGATCAAGAAGTGCAAAGTAGACTTTAATCTCAGCTTTGGTGAGTCCAATAGTTTCGAGTATTTCAACGTCCATAACTCATTGAAACCTATTGTTCATCTTTGTGGTAAAGATCAAGGATGAACACAGTATCTTCTTCAAATAAGTAAGAAAGACGAAAAGAGCCAACATATAGTTCTCTAGTTCCTTTTCTGCCATATCGCATTGGTTTTCCAATCTGTGGATTTTCTTTTATTTTTATGATTTGTTTGATAATCTTTTCTTTTATGTCTCTATTTTTAATCTTTTCAAACTCTTTCTTAAAGTCAGGATCAAAAATCGCATTTACCACTTTTTCATTTCCTCTATGAATGCATCAAATTCCATTTTGATGCCTTTGCCTTCTTCAATGCGTTTGAGTGCTTCTTCAGTCCTTCGTGCAAATTCTATGTCTTCTTCAAAATTTTTGTCGAGCTTGTCTGCTTTTTTCATGATGAGTTGATGATCATTTTTAATGATAATTAATTTATCTCCTTCTTGCATGTCTTCTCTCATCTCAGCAGGGATCACAACTTGTCCTCTGGAGCTCATTCTTGTTATCGCGACTTCCATAATATCACCCCGTATGGTAAGATTAATCTTATTAGGTATAAATAGTTTTCGCTATTCATGAGAAGAGATATAGAGAATTTTGAAAAAATCACTTTCTGAGATATAGGAGGTGATTTTTTCTATCTTCCATATAAAAAATTAATTTTTATAAGGTATAAATATATATTTCCCCCATGCCTTATAGTACCTGAAACAAGCAAAAAGACTGGGAAAATCAAGGGGGACATACGCACATGCAAATTAAAGAAATAATGAAACCAGTATATCGGGTGCCTTATTCCATGAACATTGCAGGGGTTGCAGTGACGATGACATTGAATAAAACCCACTGTGTGATTGTGGATCATTTTGATGGCTCACTTGGGATTGTGACAGAGAAAGACATTATTCGTGATGTGGTCTCCAGATGCAGAGATGCTGCGGCAGTTCGCGCGTGGGAGATTATGAAACAGCCATTGATTACTGCTGACGAAGAAACTGATATGCGTGATGCCATTGAGATTATGCGAAGACAGAAAGTGAGAAATCTTGTGGTCACGCATGGGGAAGAGATCATTGGTGTGGTCAAGCGAAGCACCATTTTAAACAGCATCAAATTTGAAGAAGAGGATTATTGGACTGTTGAAAGAGAAGCAGTTGTTCAGAGAACTCCGTTCATCCACTAACAACATCCGTGATATAAAGATGAGCACATGCCTGCGGAAGTGGGCGTGTGCTTTTTTTCTACTTCGTCAAACAAACAACTTCATCATCAATCAAGAAAGTATGTTCTGCCTGACTCACAAGTCCTTTGGAAATTTCAACAAGCGGCGCGTGTCCATGCACATTGCCATTCAATTTCAGCTGCGATAACGCGAGTGAAACTTTATTGACGCCATATTTCTCATCCAGCCATCGCCGTGCGAATGGAACATGACCAAACGCTTCAATGTCCTGCATCACTTGACGTGCGATCGGACTGCGAACTGCTTTGTGAGAAAGCTCTTCAAAAATAACTGTTTCTCCGCCTTCTTTAATCCGACCTTCGCCAGTTGATGCAAATGGTTCGATCGCGATAATCATTCCTTTCTGAAGCGCGGTTTTTTCTTTAGTGTCATAATTGGGAATGGATGGAGAGGTATGGATGGAATACATCGCAATCCCGTGCCCAGATAAATTTCGAATAGGTTGGAATCCGTAGGACATAATTGTTTCTTCCACAGTTTTGCCAATTTCGCCAAGCGTCACGCCGACGCGCAAAACTTTCGTTGCGTTTGCGAGTGCTTGCTGTGATGCTTCAACGAGTTTCTGATGTTTGCCAGACAAATCAATAGTGTACGCAGTGTCGCCGATTGCGCCTTCAAAGCAAACGCCGATGTCCACTTTCAAAATCTGATCTTTGAGAAGAATAGTATCGTCTTTGACTGGCGTGTAATGCGCGGCGATTTCGTTCAAAGAAAGATTGACAGGAAATCCTGGTGTTGCTCCTTTTTCTCGAATTTTATTCTCGATTGCGTTTGCGACATCAAGCAATTTCGCGCCAGGTTTAATGAGAGATTTAGACCACTCGCGAACTTCAGAAGCGATTTTGCCAGCTTTGATCCATTTTTCTTTGTCTTCTGGATTCATGATGTTTGGAAATTGCTGCATGGAAGAGAAAAAGAAGGATTTGTTTAAATGCTTTTTCACAAAATAATGAATCTCACTTCAAGAATTCAACCTCAAGTTCGAACTGGTCAGCAGTGGGATATTCTTTCACGAGCGCAGGAAGCAATCCCTGTTTCAAAAAATATTTTTTGTGTTGTTTTGCGTGCTGTCTGGAAAGAAGCAAACGCACCTTCAGAGGATCAAGAACAATCTGTTCAGAAGACAAATGAAGATCATGCTGAATCTTTGTCAAAAATACATGAAGCTGCTGCAATAACAGCGTTTTATCAGCAGCATCAAGTTTCCGTCGATAGCCAACGCCAGGAGCGAGTTCAGGAAGATACAACGCGCCTCTGCTGAGAATTCCTTCAGCGTCAACAACATCAAAAGATCTTTTAACGTTCTCTGATTCTCGTTTGATTCTGTTCGTGAGCTGAATCCCATCTTTGAGTTTTGCGGTGCAGACATGGCAGGCAAGAGGATATTGTTTTTCCTGCGCATATTGAAGCAGCTCTAATCCAAGATCAAGCGATCCAGAAATTGCGTAACTAAATTTTCCTGTTGTCGAGAATCCCATTTCTCCGAGTTTGCTCATGCGATTGTCCGCGCGTTCAAGTTCATTGAAATTAATGAAGGTGACTTTGTCCTGCACAAAATCAAGAAGTTCTTTGAGCTCTTGTTTTTTCGTCGGAATAAGCGGCACTTCAATGCCGATATGCCAGGGATATTTTTGCGCGAGCGCGATTCGCGGCCACAATTGTTTTGTTTCCAAATCAGGATGAAATCTGATTTCATCAAGTCCTGCGAGAAATAATCGCTCGAGATTTTTTTCATTCACCAGATTAAGGGAAGTATACAGATGAATGTGAAATTGCTTTCCAAACTTATTTTTAAGTTTCTGGATAAACTCAACAGTTCTGTCTATTTTGCTGAGGGGATCGCCGCCGGTAATGCCTGCTCCTTTTGCGTTCATAAGTTCAGCTTCAAGAATGACATCTTCTGCGTTCTCGACTTTTCGTTCGTTTGCGTACATCACGTCGTTGCCGTATTTCAAGTCAGAAATCGGACAAAAATAGCAGGTTCGCGGGCAAATGCCGGTTACAAAAAGCACGAGTTTTTCTCCTTTGACGCAGTATTGGCAGCCAAGAGGAAGTTCTTTTGTGTTGTAGGAGTAATATTGGTTTTGGCTGATCATGACAGAAACATATCATCAAAGATTTTTAAATTTGATTCGAGAATTGAGTGTGTTTATCTTGTTTGTCAGGATATGCTTCATAATAATAGTAATTCTTTCTTAAGAAAAAAGTAAAAATAGACAAGTGCTCCGGTGCTCCTACAAAGCATCGCACCAGAGCACTTGTTTCTTCTCTTGTTTCGTTATGCTTCTCGCTTAACGCTTCGAAGCATCGATTGAGGAATTCTGCTGTGCCGAGCTCTTATTCGAGGCACAGCAGGATTCGTGCTCCGTTCAGGAGCACAGAG
>JACRKI010000094.1 GCA_016215305.1 Candidatus Woesearchaeota archaeon
ATGTGTTTGGTCCGACGATTGCGCCGATGAACAGTAATCCAAGAACAGCAGGCTGATTAAATCGTTTTGCGATAATTCCTCCCACTACTGCGAAGAAGAATAATACTCCTATGCTCATCATATCGAATTCCATTTTAAAAAAATCCTCACATTCACTCACTTCGTTCGTTCATGGAGGATTTTTTAAATAAATCTCTTATGAGCGAACCAAATGGTCAAAAACACTTTTTGTCTACACCCTTCTGTAACACTTTCTTCTTTACCACACAACTAATATACTTTTTTGTATACTCGTTTGTTTTTTAGGATATTAATATAGTCGCAGCTTATATATAAAGCTTTTGTTTTCTTGATTTTTGCGCGGAGGTTTTAGGCGTCCCTTATCACTTTGCTTTTTAGCGTTGTCACTTTGTGGTTGTTAAATACTTGTTCTCACGCACAGACAAAGTGTACACACGAACCAGCAATACTCATACACGAACCGGAAAATAATACTCGCACCAGCAACGCTCTGGCTAGGCCGATAATTATTTTTTATCATTTTGATTTCAAATTCGATTATTCTTTAGAAAATACATAACAAAAAATACATAAAATTATTGGGGTCATGTTTGCTTCTGTTTGTTCGCGTATATGCTATTTCTTCGTGCTTGTATTTTCTTTTTTGTTCGTGTTTTCTTTTATTCTAGAATTCAAAACTGTAAAAACCCATCCTCGTCGATAAAACAAAACAGCAAAAACAAAGATTTATATACCCATTTGCCCAGAAAAATACAAATTATTCATACATTTCGAAATACTACCGGAGTGTATCTCTGGTGGACAAAGTCCACAGTTGAATTTTGACATGCAGTATTTCGTAATGTGTCAAGAACTACCAGTCTTTCGATTTAGGAAGGACACTTTCGTGTCATACCACTGATCTTTGACAGGTGGTTCTTGACAAGCACACGAAGTGTGTGAATGTGAGAATTTGTTTGAGGGGAGTTGTTGTGAAAATTGACTTATTTGTGAGCCCATTCCCGCGCTCACGACGCGCGCAAATCACTATTTTTATTGTCATAGGACTCATTCTTCTCCTCACTGTCGCGACTGTTTTCTACTTTCAATACCGCGCGCAGCAAAATCCGGCATTTGTTTTTTCTGAAGATCCTGTCACTGCATACATCCAGCAATGCATTGTGGATACCACAAAAGAAGCAGTACTGCTTGCAGGAGAGCACGGCGGCGCAATTTATCAGGAAGAATACACTGACAAAGAGAAAAAACTTCTTGAACTGCTTCCGTTCAACAGCGACATTCTTTTCCTCGCAAACGGCAAACAGCAACTTCCCTATTGGTATTATCAAAAAACTGACGGCATTGACCGTGTCGCAATTCCTGACTTGGAAAAGCAAACAGCAGGCGATGGTTCTATTCAAGACCAACTCGAACAATATGTGGGAAATCAAATGACTGCTTGCCTGAATGATTTTGCAGCACTGAAAAATAAGGGGATTCTCGTCGAGCCAACAGGCAACATGATTGTTTCATCAGTCATCGCGGAAAAAAGCGTGGAAGTCACTGTCAATTATCCTCTCCAAATGACGCAGGGGGACGCGACATCATCGCAGGAATCTTTTACCGCGCTTGTTCCTGTTGGACTCAAGCGAACGTATGAACTCGCCCGCGAGATTGCGCAGCATGAGCTTGATACTTTATTTTTAGAACAAACCACGCGAAACCTTCTCGTGACATATGGACAAGTCAAAAAAGAGTATCTTCCTCCAATCGCAGGCGGGCTTCACTTTGATCCCTGCGCAGATCGCGTCTATTGGTTTTACAATGATGTCCAGCAAAACGTCCAGCAAATGCTCGCGGCAAACATTCCCTACATTACTGTCGCAAACACTGACAATGGAAAAATTACTATTACTTCCAAAGAAGAAGCTGACGATAAAAACAGGAAATTGCGGCAGGGAGTGTTTAACGCGTTTGTGCAATCTCCATCTCAGACAGATTACTTCGGCATTCTCGCAAATTTCAATTATCAAACCAATTATCCTATGGATTTGTATTTTGGAAATAATGTAGGATATGGATTGCTTCAGCCAAACGCGTTAGAAATTAATATTCTCATCGCAAACCTTTGCATGTTTGATTATAGTTTCTTGTACAATTTGAAATTCCCTGTTGTGGTGACGCTTGTTGACACAGACAGTAATATTGATGGGAATTCTTTCGTGTTCCAATTCCCAATGGAAGTCATTGTCAAAAATAATTATCCGCGAATTAAATTAAATGATGTACTGCGAGACACCTATCGCATTCCTGAAACATCTGAAGATTCCAGTTATCAGTGCGATCCGACGCAGCGCCTCAGCGGACAAAGCACGATTACTGTGCAGGATCCGAAAGGCGCAGCAGTGGAAAATGCAGTCGTCGATTTCCAATGCGGACCAAGTTATGTCTATGAATATGATGTCAACGGAACAATCAGCGCAATTCATCAGTTCGCGGAAACCTGTTTCATGGGAACGACTGACGCACAGGGTCAGCTCACAACAGCATATCCTCCTTGTGTCGGCGCGGGATTTGTGACAATCAAAGATCCAGACTATTTGGAGAAGAGCGCATCCACTGGAAATATTTTGCAGGGAACATCGTTTGACAAAACAATAATGCTGGATAAAGTATACACCAGACAAGTTGTTTTGGACAAATATTTCGTCGCGCCTCCATCCAAAACAAATACAGAGGGAATTGGCGTCCATCTTGACAGTGATGGAAATGTCGCGTCTTGCAATGTGAATCAAGAGGCAAAAGAATTATTCCCGTATGAATCCGCAATTATCACATTAACCAAACTTGATCCTGAAAATGGGGTGTTGAACGCAGTTCCTCTTGTTGCAGTTGAAGGCGGTTCCTCAGAACCCGCGACCATTGACGTTGCGCCAGGACAATATTATGTGGATATTATGCTGCTTCGCGAGGAGCGCTATGCTGGAGAAATGACCATCAAAGCAAAGAGTGAAGCAATGCAAGTTACTTCCACAATTGGCACAGACATTATCAGTTATCCTGATGACGATGTGTTGATTCCCCAAACATTTACTGGCGGCGCTGTCTTCCTTTGGAATGTGACTGCAGCAGAATTGGAAAGCGGGAATACCATTCATTTTGGTATATTTGACGAAGGTCCTCCAGATACTATCGAGCAAGTCAGCGCGCCTCTCGCGCACAGACAAGGATGCGCCAATTTGCATCAGGAATTAGTTTTCCCGTATGTCAAAGTAAAAGATTCAAAATAAATGATTCAAAATAAATGAGGATGAAACACGAACTAAGAAAATATGAATTCACGAACTGACAACGCTGAAAATCGCTAACTAAAACAAAACACACGCACCAGCAACGCAAACAGTATCTTCATGTAATTATTTTAAAAAATAATAAAAAATATATGAAGATACCTTGGGCTTTGCTCAAGGGATTACTAAACGCTAGGCGTTTAGAAATACCATGTGCGCAGTCAGTTCGTGAGAAAGCAGCGATAAGAGAAAAAACATTCAGTTCGTGAAATTAAAAAACAAAAAAAACAGAGATCAAAAATGCAACAAAATAAATATCTGCAGCAAATGGCATTGTTCATGATTTTCCTAGTTCTCAGTATTCCATTCATCAGCGCGCAAGCCTTTGCGTCCACGACAGTCACTATCAACTCTTATTCTGGCAAAGATGGCGTGACAGGTGTCGTGAGCACGTATTCAGACGCGCTTACT
This sequence comes from Candidatus Woesearchaeota archaeon, assembly GCA_016215305.1. Taxonomy (GTDB): domain Archaea; phylum Nanobdellota; class Nanobdellia; order Woesearchaeales; family DSVV01; genus JACRPI01. Next base: position 3,762 of record JACRKI010000094.1, read on the forward strand.
GTGGAAGCAGAAGTGACTCCTGACAATACCACAGACACCTTTGCAAACTTCAGCACGAACAACGTGTACGTTGATGTCTTTGGCAAAAAAGAAGCGATGGACAACTGCGAAAAAGGCGCATCAAGCTATACCTGCTCGTATACTTCTGCGACTACTGATCGAACAGCAGGGGAGAAAACACTCGCTGTCAATGTGTACTCAGACACCAGCGTTGTTGCCGCAACCGCTGACGCAACTGTTTTGATTGATGGAAACAAACCAACATTTTCTTCATTTACTTATCCGTCCACATGGACAGATGCAGTAAATGTTTCTTACAAACTTTCTGACACCGCGTGCACGAGTTGTTCTGGATGCAGTGGTTTGGATCGAATCGAATTTTTTGTGAATGGAACTTTGAAGGAGAACACAACCCTTGCAACAGGATCAGAAGATTGTGATTATCAAGGAACGTTGGAAACATCAGTTTCCGATCTTGGAGTTGCAGAAGGATCACAGCAACTCTGCGCATACATTTATGATGGTGTGCAAAACAATCAGAAAAAATGTGTTTCGATTGTTGTGGATAGCACCGCGCCTTCGATCTCTTCCTCTTCTTTTGTTGTCAAGGATGACAATGGCAACGCAATCGAGCATCTCAGCGGCGTCGCTATTCACGCAACTGTTTCTGTTAATATCACTGAAAAAGGAAGCGGGTTAGTAGTAGATACCGTCTATGGAAATTTCTCATCACTCAATCCAAATGTCGGCTCTGCCTATGATGAAATGCCAGGAGATTGCACAGAATATGAGAATGGACTTTTTGTTTGCCAATGGGATTTGTACATTGATCTTGGCGCAGAAACAACCGCGACAGCAAAAATATTCGCAGAAGATGAGGCAGGAAATTCGCAGGTCTTGACAAAAACACTCAGCTTTGTCGCGGACACCACCGCTCCTGTGCTGGTTGGACTTACCTCTGCATTTAATGGCTACCTGAACGCGAAAAATAATACGCTGACTTTAGAAATTCAGGAGGAAGGAAGCGGCTTTGATGACAAAAATGTCTATTTGAATCTCGGGCAGATTTTACTCGGCAACAGACAAGCAGACAGCTGCGCACAATCAGGAACACTTTGGTATTGTTATTGGTCTCCATTTGTTATTCCTTCGTCTGTTCCTCATGGAGAAGCAGTTAAGATTTCTCCTGCAACCATTACTGATGACGCGGGAAATGACTATGATAAAACTGCAAGTATTTCTGATGTCACCTTTGTCTATGATGAAGAAGCACCTGTGTTTTTGAATATTACTCTGCAGGATTTGAGTCTGGAATCAGATGCTTTAGTGGAAGGGGATGTTGTCGCGATTACCGCGTTTGTGACTGATGATGTCAGCGGCATTGACGCGGCAAATGTCTATGCAGATTATGGCGCGTTTGATTCTGCGAATGATTATACTGCTGCGCAAAGCTGCACTGAAGTGGATACTGATCTTTGGGAATGTTATTGGGAATATACTGGCGCATTGACTTCTGGTGATGAAATTTCTTTGAACATTCGCGCGATGGACAACGCAGGGAATGTCAAGGACAGCGATGATGATCATGTTGTCGGTTCGGCTCACGTTGTTGGTCTTGTTTCTGGAACAGCTGATTACTGGGCAGAAGATGCAGCTGTTGATCAGGTTCCAGAGTTGAATCCCAACTTCCTTTATTTTACCACGACAGGAACGCTTGTTCGTTTGGATACTGCGCTTGTTTCGAAATCTGGAAGCGTTCCGTATGTGCATAATTATAATGTGGATAGCTGTCAGGCAGCATATTACGCGGCTGATAATCTGACTGCCAAAATTTCGTGGGTGGACGCAACTGTTGTGTCTCAATATTATTATGACGCGACTGACAAAACAAGCAAATACGCTTTAGTGAATATTCCTCCTCTGTTTTACGGCAAAGCAAACGCGACTGTTCCTGAAGGAAGTTCCATAGATTTAGTTTGCACTGGCTCTGTGACAGAATCACGATCCGTCTATGGTGATATTTATTCTCCTCCAGAGCAAGTCAATATTTCTGTGACTGTTTCGTTGATGAGCGGATTATTTACTGAACCAAGCCTCGCGTCTGTGGACAAAATTCAGACCATGACTGATGTCATTAAAACGCTTGACGATATTACCAAATTTTTAGGCGCATGGACAGAATGGGGAACAAAGATTTGCAGTCCGATGAACGGCATCATTGTTGTCGCGAATAATCTGGTAACTATTCTGAAAGGGGTGAATGCGCTTGTTGGTGAAGAAGGAATTGGCGCTGTTTCCGGCGCAGTTTCTGTCACGAACACGCTCAACGATGTCTGGAATGGATATTATAGCAAGGATGATATTGCACAAGGTGAAGCAGATAAAAGAATACAAACAGACGCGCAGACTGGAGAAAGAACCTATGGCAGTAATCCTGATCAGCTCTTCTCCAACAAACACAAATTACTCAGTTTAGGATTCGCATGCGACACTGTCTTGTGCGAAAGCTGTTCTGAAAACTGGAATAAGGTATTGGGATTGAAAGGCGGTCCTGGCGGCTATGTCGGAGGTGAATATGTTCCCAACTGGATTGGACAGGATTTTACTATTCCTCTGAATCCGCGGGAAAATATTATTGTCGCGCTCATCTGCTGGCCTCCGTGCATTCCGGGAATTTATGGACAATTGAACGCCTACAAAGAAATCCTGATCGCGTACAACACCTGCTTGAACATCGCTGTGACAAAAGGAGAAGATGTTATTGAATGCGACCAATTTTTATCCGCGCAGATTTGCCAGAACATTGTCAACGCGTTTTTCTGGCACTGGTTCTGGGGATTGAAGAATTTCTTTATTTCCAAAGCAGTGGGATTTGTGCTTGAGAAAGTTCGTTCAGATCTGCTTAAGTGTCCTGAGTTCAAAGATAATCCTAAAGAGCCTGTTGGCATTTGCAGCACCTGGCGCGCGATTATGGCACTGACCACAATTACCGTGACTGTTGTTGATACCTACAACACGCTCAAAGGAATATTTGACATGGATTTCAACATGACTGGAAATCAAACTCCTGAACAACAGCAGGATACTTTACAAACTGATGTCGAAACAGATATCGGTGATCAGTTGGGGACAACGCCGAGTTATGGATGATTGAAAAATGAAATTAAAAGAATCAGAAACGGTGGAATTAAAGAAATCAACTTCTGAATTAAAAGAAGCTGTAATTTCTATAGTCTCCATTCTAAACAAACATAAAAGAGGGGAAATTTACTTTGGCATTAAGAATAATGGCGAAGTTGTTGGGCAGACTGTCACAGTAAATACAATTAGGGAAATCTCAAAGGCAATTTCAGATTATGTTGAACCAATTATTTTCCCAAAGATTAATGAGATTATTTTAGAAGGCAAGAAATGTATTCATGTTGAATTCTTTGGTGAGCACATTCCATACTATGCCTTTGGCAGATCATATATTCGTGTTGGTGATGAAGATAAAAAAATTAACTCTCGAGAGTTGGAAAGACTCATCTTGAGGAAAAACAAAATATTTTGGGAAGAAGAAATTTCTAACAAATCCTTGAAAGATGTCCATGAAGAAACAGTGCGAGATTTTGTTGAACGAGCAAATGTTGCAAAAAGAATAAATTTCAAGTTTACAACTGTAAAATCTGTACTGAACAAGCTTGGTCTCATGAGAGATGGCAAATTACTCAAAGCAGCTGAAGTATTGTTTTGTGACAATAATCCTCTTGAAATCCAAGCCGCTGTTTTTGCAGGGGCAGATAAACTGACGTTTCTTGATATTCGCCAGTTTAAAGGAAATATATTTCAACTTCTCGAGCAATCTGAATCATATATTAAAGAACATATTAATTGGCGTGCTGAATTGAAAGAGCGCGTTAGAAAAGAAATACCTGAAATTCCTATTCGAGCGATTACAGAAGCGTTGGTGAACTCATTATGCCATCGTGATTATACAAATAGAAAAGGAAACGAAATTGCTATCTTTAAGAACAGAGTGGAGATTTACAATCCGGGAAAATTTCCAGAAGAATATACGCCAAAGGAATTTATTAAAGGAATGGAAAGGTCAATTCTTCGAAATCCACTTATTGCCCATACTCTTTATTTGAGCAAAGATATTGAACGTTGGGGGTCAGGATTGAAAAGAATTTCTGATGCTTGTAAAGAAGAAAAAGTTACAGTTGAATTTCATGAGTTGAAAAGCGGCTTTTTAATGTTGTTTGAACGCAAAAGCGATTGGGGGGTAGAAAAGGGGGTAGAAAAGGGGGTAGAAAAGGGGGTAGAAAAGCTCTCTGAAAACGAGAAGAAATTAATACTTTTGATTACAAAAAATCCTTCTATTAGTAAAGCTGAAATGATTTTGAATGGTAAACTAACAAAAAAAACTGTAGAGTATAATATTGAAAGCTTGAAGAAGAAAAATATTCTGAAAAGAGCTGGCGGAGCAAAAGGAGGATATTGGGTGATTGGATCATGAAACAACACCAAAAGAGATATTATGGAAGTTTGTTGTTTATAGTAGTTTTAATTCTAGCGACAGCGATCGTGTTGCAGAAGTTTGGATC
>JACRKI010000090.1 GCA_016215305.1 Candidatus Woesearchaeota archaeon
GCAAAAAGTAGACGGCAACTATGATACAGCTGGGAATATTGTTCTGATGAGAGAAAAAATATTGAACACAACCATCAGGCCAAGCGATTCATCAATAATCATTGACAATGACATGACAACGAGCAAAGGAACTGGCTACAGCGAGATGAACACAGGAAAGAATGTTGCACGATGCAGGGTTCATTTTTTCATGAATTCGACTTCAATAAATTCTGTAAGTTATGATATTTACTATACACTTTATTCTGGTGCTGATTTCTTGAGTGTTGAGGTTAGAAATATTGAATAATTTTTTACCTTCTATTCATGTTTTAATGTGCTACAACAAAAGAATTCCTAATATACTTTGTTGTGCACAATCTACGAAGAACGAAAGTTCTTCGAGATCTCAAACAAGCTTTGCTTGTTTGCAGATTAGTGAAACAAGTATTATCATATCCGGATTATTTACTTGTTTTACTATAAAACCTTTCAAAAGTAATTTTATTATAAGGAAATTCCGAAGGAATTTGCGAATGAATTTTTACTATTTTATTTATCAGTAGCAATTGGCTGTGGGATGTTGGTGATATTAGATGCCATTTTATGACCTTCACACATACACAAATCAGAACATAGGAGAGAACTCTTTGGAAGAGATGATTAGCTTTGCAAAGAAACTTGGTTTGTCTGGATTGGGTGTTGTCAGATTTCACACAGAAGATATTAAGCCACTTCCAAAGGACAAGGACATAGACATTGTCAATGTTGTCATGTTAAAATCAGATAATCCAAATGAGCTGCTCGAGATTGCAAAAAAGTAAGAGAGAAAGTAGAGATTCTGGCTGTTTACGGTGGCAATTATGATATAAACAGAACTGTGTGCGAAAACTCTATATTTGATATTCTGTATCATCCTGCGTTAAACAGACTGGATAGCGGGCTGGACCATGTGTGCATGCGCGCTGCACAAGAAAATCGTGTAGCTATTGAAATCAACTTTCGAGAAATACTAGAAACATATAGAAAGGTTAGAATGCGAATTCTCGCAGCAATGAAAAAAAACATGATGCTTGCAAAAAAATATGGAACAACTGTCATAACTACTTCAGGCGCTCTTTCAAAATGGGGCCTTCGTCCTGGTCGTGATCTGGCAGCGATTGCAAATCTTCTTGGTTTGGATCTGGGAAAAGCAATTGATACTGTATCATACGTCCCAGAAGAAACATTGAGAACAAATCGGGAAAAGCTTGCTGGAAAACGCTGGGAAGGCATCAGAACAGTTGAAGAATAGGTGTAAACATGCCAGAAGAAAAAAGAGAATCGCAACCAAAGATATTGCCATCAAGCATGAGGCCAAAGAGCCGGTATATTGTGTTTGAAATCATATCAGAGAATCCTGTCATTGAGTACAAGGATTTTGTTGACGCTTTGTGGACATCGCTATTGAATCTTGTTGGCGAGCTTGGGGCATCAGAAACACAGCTTCGTGTTATAAAAAATCTTTATGACGAAAAAATGCAGAGAGGGATTTTGAAATGCAAGAATGATGTTATTGAACTGGTTAGGGCTAGCATGACTACAATAATTATGATTGGTGAATCGCGCTCTATTGTTAAAATAACAGGCGTAACAGGAACGATAAAGACAGCTACAAACAAATATCTCGGAATGAGAGATCTCAGATCGTTTTAAATTTGCTTTATTGTAGTTTATTGAAAATTAGACGGTGTAAACATGGATAACCAAAATTATCTGGAGCTTTTGAAAAAAGCCAAGGAACGATTGCCAAAAAAGGAAGAAAAATCTAGGTTTGATATTCCAAATGCAATGATACAGGTTCAAGGCAGGCAGACATTTATAAAGAATTTTTCTGAAATCGCGAAAGCAATACGAAGAGACCCAAAGCATCTTGCAAAATATCTGCTGAAAGAGCTTGCTGTCCCTGGAAGTTCTGGAACAGGACAGGAGATGTCTCTTCAGGGAAAATTTACATACGATATAGTAAACAAAAAAATTCAGTCCTATATAAAAGAGTTTGTGATTTGCGAAGAATGTGGAAAACCAGACACAGCATTAAACAAGAGTGATCGTATTTGGACACTGAAGTGCGAGGCATGCGGTGCAAAAAAGCCTGTTAAGAATGTCTGGAAAAGTTCCTAAAGGATTTTTTTAGATCTCGCATTCTTTTCAGAATGCAAGATTTTCAAGAGCTGGTTTATTATGAAATTCTCATATAAAATCTTTGAACAGGGCTCTGACAAACTCTTGGCAATTGCTGATTCAGATTTGCTTGATAAAACGTTTTCCAAAGAGATAGAACTTACGATATCAAAATCGTTTTATCATGACGATTTCTGCGATGAAGCAAAGGTTTTGGAACTTGTTGATGATGCCACCATTGTGAATGCAA
>JACRKI010000091.1 GCA_016215305.1 Candidatus Woesearchaeota archaeon
CTTCTTAATAAATTAGGATATAATGCGCGGGCAAATATTGCCTCAGAGATTGAGACATTCGTGCATTTTGACAGTGATTCATTGGTGATTGCAATCTCGCAGAGTGGGGAAACAATGGATGTCATCATCCCGCTCAAAAAAGCAAAAGCAGAAGGTGCAAAAATTATTTCCATTGTGAATGTTCCCTACTCCACAATTCAGCGATGGAGTGATCTTTCTTTGGAAGTTCTTGCAGGGCAGGAAGTCTGTGTTGCGTCAACAAAAGCATACACCAATCAAGTGATCATGTTGTTAAAAATCGCGCACGAACTTGGGCACAATAGCATGGAGTTGGACAAAATACCTGAGAGAATTGAGCGAACAATAGATCACAATGAAGAGCAGATACAAAAGATTGCAGAACTGCTTCAAGACAAGAAAGACATATTCGTTCTTGGCAGGGGAATTTCTTATCCAATGGCAAGAGAAATTGCGTTAAAGTTCAAAGAAGTTTCGTATGTGCATGCAGAAGGAATGATGGCAGGAGAATTAAAGCATGGAACAATTGCGCTCATTGAGCAAGGAACACCAGTCATCGCATTGATTCCAAATAAAAACCCAGAAATGCTTTCCTCGACAAAAGAAGTGGAAGCAAGAGGAGCAGCAGTGCTTGCGATTACCAATGAGCCATTGCAGTCGCAGTACACAGAGTTGCTTGTCCCAAAAAGTGATGCAGCAGAGTTTGCGATTTATTCGTGCATTATCGGGCATTTGCTGAGTTATTATGTTGCGAAATTAAAAGGCCTAGAGATTGACAAACCAAGAAATTTGGCAAAGAGCGTAACGGTGACGTAAGTTTCAGATACATTTTTATTCTCATTCTGATTCTTCTTTTTTATGGAAAAAATTGAATGGATATGGACAATGAAAAAGCCGCAAGTGCCTCTTGCACAGGGTCTCCATGTCATCGCAGTTCCTTTAATGAAAAAATATTGGGAAATCAAAAATGATCTTCCAATAAAGCACATCAATGGAGATATTTATTTTGGAAAGAAAGAAGTAAAAGCGATATATGAAGAGATAAAGCAAAAATACGAAGCAGATAAAAAATATCCTGAGAAAGTAGAAAGAATAGTAAGAAAGATAAAATAACAGCATTATGCACTATTTCTTAACTTTTTATTAAATTTTAATACAAAATAGCAATATTTATTACCTACTGCCGCTCCTTTATTTTTCTTATTGTACGCTTCTTCACAATCTTTTTCTTTACAATCTTGTCATCACCTTCCACACAAAAATCCCTCATGAACGAAGTGAATGTTGTGATTTTACACATCCACCACAAATAATTCAGGATCTTCTAAATGTTTAACAAGTTCGTTCATGAATTGCGCAGCAACTCCACCATCAACAACGCGATGGTCAAAAGTGATAGAAAGCGGCAATATCTTTCGAATGACAATAATGCCGTCTCGAACAACTGGTTTTTCTTTCATGCGATAGATGCCAAGAATTGCAGCAGTTCCAGGAGGAATAATTGGTGTTGCGGCAATCCCTCCGTATGAACCAATGTTGGTAAAGGTAAATGTTGCGCCTTGCAGATCAGAAGAACTAATGTCTCGTTCTTTGCAGTGCGTTGCAAGAATCTCAATTTTTTTTGCAATTTCCATAATGCTTCTGGTGTCAACAGAAGTAATGACAGGAACAAATAATCCTTGTGCGGTATCTACTGCAAATCCAAAATGGTAATATTCTTTGACAAGAATTTCTTGTTTTTCAGAATCAAAACTTCCATTTAAGTAAGGGAATTTCTTCACAACGCCAGCAACTGCTTTCATTATGAAAGGCAGCATCGTAAGGTGAATCCCTTTGTTTTCTGCAAATTCTTTTTTGCTTTGCCGCAATGCTTCAAGTGCAGTGATGTCAACTTCATCAAGATGCGTGACGTGAGGAATAGTTTGTTTGGAAAGTGCCATATTCTCTGCGGTTGCTTTGCGGATTCCGGTAAGCGGCATGTGCATCACTCGACCAAACTTGTCAAAGCCAACACTCGGTCCAGATGTTTTTTCAGGAGCAGGAAGTGCAGGTTGCTTTGCAGTTCCTTCAACATCAGCAATAGTAATAATTCCATTCAAACCAGTTCCTTTTATTTTTGCAAGATCAATTCCAAGTTCTTGTGCGCGTTTTCGTGCAGCAGGAACTGCTTGGATTCCAGAAGGAACAGAAAGTGGTTTCTGAACCACAAGTGGAGTAATCTGAGGAGAAGGAACAGGAACTTGTTTTTGAGCGATAGGTGTTGTTTGTTTTTGTATCTGTTGAGATTGCGAAACAGCAACTTTATCTCCAGCTTCTCCAATGGTGACAAGCACATCACCAACATGAAGCGTTTGTCCTTCTGAAAAATGAAGTTGTAAAATCGTTCCAGAACGAGGAGACGGAATCTCAACCAATGCCTTTGCAGTCTCAACATCAGCAAGTGCAGCATCTTCTTTAATGACATCGCCTACTTTGACTTTCCATTTGACGAGTTTTCCTTCATGGATTCCTTCACCCACATCTGGAAATTGAAATTGATATGCCATGAGATCACCAGTTAGTATTGTAAGAGTTGTTGCACGCCAGCAATAATTCTTTTTGTATCAGGAAGATATATTTTTTCGAGTTTATACAAAGGCATGACAGTGTCATAGCCAGTCACGCGAACAACAGGAGCTTTCAGGGAAAATAATGCTTTCTCATTAATTTGTGCGATAAGTTCGCCTGCAAATCCTCCTGTGCGAGGAGCTTCATGAACAATAATAACTCGCCCAGTTTTTTGTGCAGTCGCGATAACAGCAGTCATGTCAAATGGAGAGATCGTGCGCAAGTCAAGTAATTCAATCGAAACTCCTTGAGCAGCAAATTGCTGCACAACTTCGTCACATGTAGGAATCATAGAACCCCAAGTAATCATGCTTATATTAGTTCCTTCTCGAACAAGTCGCGCTTTTCCAAGCGGCACAGTATATTCTCCATCTGGCACTTCTTCTTTCACTGTCCGATACATTCGTTTTGGTTCTAAAAATAAAACAGGATCAGGATCTCGAATGGCGCTAATCAACAATCCTTTTGCGTCGGAAGGAGTGCTTGGTATAACAACTTTGAGTCCAGGAGTGTGCGCGTAAATTGCTTCCATGCTTTCACTGTGATGTTCAGGTGCGTGAACTCCGCCAGAGCATGGTGCGCGAATCACAAGCGGGCAGTTGAATTTTCCGCGGGAGCGAGTGCGTATGCGTGCAGCATGACTAATGAGTTGATCAAAGCCCGGATAGATGAAGCCATCAAATTGAATTTCGCCGACAGGTTTCATCCCATTAATAGACATCCCAATCGCAGTACCAACAATTCCGGCTTCTCCGAGTGGTGTATCAAAAACCCGTTTCTCTCCGTATTTTTTCTGGAGTCCCTCTGTTGCGCGAAAAACGCCGCCGTTAAATCCGACATCTTCCCCAAAAACCACGACAGAAGGATCTCTTCCAATTTCATAATCAAGTGCTGCGCGAATTGCCTCAAGAATAGTGAGAACTGCCATTAGGGAAATCCTCCTTCAATTTTTTCAAGAATGTTCGAATCCTTTTTTTGTTCAACATAACCAACAAGAGATTGATATTGCTCGAGAAGTTGTGGTGTCATAGTCGCATACGTATACGCAAAAACATCTTTTGGATCAGCAGGAGGTTCTTCTTCGTATGCTTTCACAGCAGCGCTGACTTTTGCGCTCATTTCTTCAAGGAGTGCGGCTTCTTGTTTTGCATCCCATATTTTTTTTGCAAGCAGATATTTCTTCAACCGTTCAATAGGATCTTTTTTTATCCATGCATCAATTTCTGTTTGAGTTCTATATCTTTTTGCATCATCAGCAGTGGTGTGATCTCCAATGCGATATGTCACGCATTCAATGAGTGTTGGTCCGCCGCCATTGCGCGCTTTTTCAAGTGCTTGAGAAACAACACTATAAACTGCAAGAATATCATTACCATCAACCTGAACCCCATTAAATCCATACGCGAGCGCCTTTTGCGCGAGCGTATGGGAAGCAGTTTGTTTTTTTCGTGGCACAGAAATTGCCCATTGATTATTTTGAATGAGAAACACAACTGGTGCTTTGAAAACACCTGCAAAGTTTAATGCTTCATGAAAATCTCCTTCGCTTGTCCCGCCATCTCCCGCACAAGCAAGCACTGCTTTTTTCTCATCACGATAGTTGATTGCCATTGCAAGTCCAACGCCGTGAATAAGTTGTGTTGCGATGGGAATGGAAAGTGGCAGTGTGGTCATGGATTCTCTTTGTGCGTGGCCGCGTTCATCCCCACCCCAATACTGAAAGAGACATTTCATGGGCATGCCGCGGGTGATACAGCTTGCGTTTTCTCGAAAAGAAGGAACGAGCCAGTCTTCTTTGTTGAGGCAGTATGCAGAACCGACTTGGCTTGCTTCTTGACCGCGAACAGAACCATACGTTCCAAGTCGTCCTTGACGTTGGAGTTTGAGTGCAGCGTCATCAAAGATGCGAGCAAGCACCATGAATCCATAAATCTCTTTGAGTTGTTGGGAAGAAAGTGAAGGAACTTTTCCCACAACTTTACCATCTTCGCGGAGAATTTGGAAAGGAGTCAAAGAAAATTGTTCTTGTGAGATTTCATATCTTTTGTCATTTTTAGCACTCACTCTCACTTTGTTCTTTTTTGTTCGCTTAGCAGCACCCATTATTCGTCTAGCAGAGCCCAAAGTATCTTTAGATATTTTTTTTGAAGTTACTTTTTTCATTTTATTTAATTCAAGGGGATTTTTCTTACGAGAAATACTCTTTTGAGAAGCGGTAACATTTTGAGTGAGACTTCTACGAAGAAGTTTTTTCCCCACTTGCACCCCTTTTTTTCTAATGTGCTTTACTCTTCGAATCAGTCGGTGATAGAGCTTTGCCACGATAGTATTTTTCTATCAAGAAGTGCTTATATATCTTTCGAAAAAGTGTTATGGAGTGGTGGCGAAAAGAAACTAAAGGTGTGAATTCAATTTATCCGCCCGATATGAACTGCGAACAAGCGGACCAGCCTCAACGTGCAAAAATCCTAGTTCCTTGCCAAAAGAAACAAATTTTTCAAATTCAGTTGGATGATAAAATTTCGAAACAGCAGCATGCTTGAGTGTCGGCTGTAAATATTGTCCAATGGTCAAAAAATCGCAGCCAATCATACGCAAATCTGCCATGACTTCAAAAATTTCATCATCAGTTTCCCCAAGACCAAGCATAAATCCGCTTTTTGTTTTCAGTGACGGATTCAGTTCTTTAATCAGATGCAGTAATCGCAAGCTTTCTTCATATTTTCCTTTCTTCCGCACTTGACGATAAATCCGTCGCGGTGCTTCAATATTATGACTAAAGACATCAGGAGCAGCAGCAGCAACACAAGCAAGTGCAGCATCATTATAAGAAAAATCAGAAGTCAAAACTTCAATGGCGCAAGAAGGAACTTTTGCGCGAATTGCATCAATGCAGGAAACAAAGTGGCAAGCGCCGCCGTCAGGCAAGTCGTCCCGAGTAACGCAGGTAATCACCACATACTGCAATCCAAGAGAAAAAATAGCAGAAGCGAGATGTTCTGGTTCAGCAGAATCAAGCGCAGTTGGTTTTCCAGTTTTGACGTGGCAATAATGGCAGTAGCGGGTGCAGATATCGCCCATAATCATAAATGTCGCGACATTGCGGGAAAAACATTCATAGATGTTTGGGCATGCCGCTTCCTCGCAGACAGTGTGCAGATTTGATTTTCGAAGAAGATTCTTTAATTCAAAATATTGTGTTTGCGTGGGAAGTTTAACGCGAATCCAGTCTGGTTTTGAGAGTGGTTCTTGTCGAATTTGAATAAGTTTACTTTCCATATTTTCTCTTAAGTAAAACATCTATATAATATTTTGGAGAAAAAATTGGTTCGCAAAGCAAAATGTTATGGAACAGTCAAAGTAAAAAACACGAACTGAGGAAAGGTAAATCCTAGTACTAGCATCGCTAGGTATCTTTATGTAATTACTTTGAAATAATAATTATTGGAC
>JACRKI010000092.1 GCA_016215305.1 Candidatus Woesearchaeota archaeon
GTATTATGCAGCAGAGCAAATAATTACAGCTTCAATAAGAAAAGGAGCGCAATTAGAGAAAGAGCTTGCTCAGGTAAGACTGAAAATAAGACAAGATGAAAAGAGACTTTCTACAGCGTATGAGTTCCCGCGTCATATAAAATGTTTACTAGGATCAGTTTATCATGCAGAAGTTTCACTGCTTCAGGGAAACAGATTAGATGCAGAGATAGATGTGCTTGTTGATAATCCAACACTTTTACTTCAAAGACGAAAAGAATTAGAGCGGGAAGGCTATGTTTTTTTCGCTTCAACTGAAGTACAGAATGTCTTAAAAATGTTTGGTCTTGAAGCATTGTATAAGGTGCATAGTGCATCCAATTTTGTTGGAGAAACTCTTATTCAATAAACTGTAACTGCTTGATTAAGATATTATTCCCATCAGAATAATTCTTTCAAGCATCTTTAAAAAACATCTTGGTTTTAGCATGATAACATCCTTTAAAGGAGGGAAATGAACAATGACAAAAATAACATACGTCACATCAGAATCAGTCACAGAAGGACATCCAGACAAAATTTGCGATCAAATTAGTGATGCAATAGTAGATAGTTTGCTAGCGCAAGATCCCTACAGCAGAGTTGCAGTAGAAACAATGACAACCACAGGATTAGTCGTTGTCGCGGGAGAAGTAACAACAACTGGATTCGCGGACGTGCAAAGAATTGTGAGACGTAAACTCAGAGAAATAGGATATACAGATCCAACGTTTGGGATTGACTGCGAAGACGCGGGAGTATTGGTTTCTATTCATGGACAGAGTCCAGATATTGCGCAAGGAGTAGACGAAAAGTCTGGCAAAGAACAAGGAGCAGGAGATCAGGGAATGATGTACGGCTTTGCGTGTTCAGAAACACCTGAACTTATGCCATTGCCAATCGTACTCGCGCACCGATTAACAGAAAAGTTAGCGTTTTGCAGAAAATCAGGAATCATAAAGAATATCGGTCCTGATGGAAAATCACAAGTCAGCGTGGAATACCAGGACAATGTGCCAAAGAGAATTACCGCAGTTGTTATTGCGTGCCAGCACACAGAAGATGTCAGCGAAGAAGTCTTGAAACAGGAAATCACAGAAAAAGTGATCAGACCAGTCTGCGGACATTATCTTGACGCAAACACAAAATTGCATATCAACGCGACAGGAAAGTTCGTGATTGGCGGACCAGAAGGAGACACTGGCGTGACAGGAAGAAAAATCATTGTTGATACCTATGGCGGAGTTGGAAGACATGGCGGTGGCGCATTCTCAGTAAAAGATCCATCAAAAGTAGATCGTTCAGGAGCATACGCAGCACGGTATGTTGCAAAAAACATTGTTGCAGCAGGTTTGGCAGACAAATGTGAAGTACAATTAAGTTATGCGATTGGAGTAGCGCGACCGACATCAGTCAACGTCGACACCTTTGGAACAGCAAAAGTACCGGAAGAGAAGATTGTTGCGGCAGTGAACAAGCATTGTCCATTGACGCCAAAGTGGATTATTGAAACATTGCAATTACGACGCCCAATCTATCAGAAAACAGCAGCGTATGGACATTTCGGGCGGCATGACGCAGATTTCACTTGGGAAAGAACAGATTTGGCGGAAATCTTGAAGCAGGAATGCCTTTAATTTTTTTATTTCTCTTTCTTTTCTCTATTTTTTTCACGAACTTGCATCGCTCTGGCAAGGCCAATAATTATTTTTTGGAAGTATTATTTGAAATCATAATCAATAATTATAATCTTTATTTTTTAAGATCATTCCAAATAAACCGCATTTAATCTTTCAATTCTCTTGAAATCTCTATCTCTTGTGATGAGTGTCGCATTATTTTCTAAAACAATTGCCGCGGTAACAATGTCTGCTAATGGCAAAGGAGTTCCTTTCTTTTCTAATTCATATTGCAGTTCCGCTATCAGTCGGCAGCTTTTTTTTGTCGTATGAAGCGTTCTGTACAAATCAAGTGTTTTGAGTGCTTGTTCAACTGCATCTTTTTGCTTTGATAAGTACCCATAAAGAAATTCAGCGTATGTTAATGCAGTAATCGCTGGTGCTCCAAGAAGAATATATTTCTTAAGCTGATCTTTTATTGCAAGATTGTTTTTCTCAATATCAATAAGAATGTTTGTATCAAGAACAAGCATGTTCTCAACTCTCAAAGCCATAGCTTTTCTTAAAGAGTTTTATTGATTTTTCTATTTCATCTGCTTTTTTCTGAGTCAATGTTGCTTTTCGTGATAATATTCTTTCCCAGGCATTCTTTTGTGCAATTTCTTTCTCTTTATACCCTTGAACCATTGTATTAAATAATTCACCAATAGTCTTTTTCTCTTTTGCAGCCTGCACTTTCACAAAATGCCAGTTCTCTTCGTCTATATTCTTTATCATTGTATCCATAAAATCACGAGTTATACTTGTTATACTTGGATGGAAGAACTAGTATATATAATTTTCTGAAAGAACAAAGCAAAATCACGACAACCTTCATAAACACCCCTTTATTTTTTCAAAGAATGACAAGCCTGCAAATCATGACAACACCGACAACCTCTTTATGCCAATACTTCGGAACCTGCGGCGGCTGCATGACACAGCATCTCTCCTATGAGCTTCAGCTTCAAAATAAAAAGAAAGCGCTGGAACACGCGCTCTCTACGTTTGCAAATAATGTAGAAGTGCAAGTCTTCGCGGACAAAGAATATTTCTACAGAAACAGGATGGATTTTATTTTTCATGCAAAAGGACTTGGATTTCGGGAAAAGTATAAATCATTTTTCACCGTTGATATAGAAAAGTGCGTCATTGCAAATGAAAAACTAAATACGCTCTTAAAAGAGATCAGAACCTTTTTTGCAGAAAAACATCCAAGTGAAGGATTTAACGCAAAAGAAATCGACGCCTACGATCCAAAAAAGCGAAGCGGCACGTTCAGGTATGCAGTGATCAGAACGCCGCAGAATGATGAATCAATCTCTTTCGTTCTCAATAGCAATTCGCCAAGAATCAGCGCGGCAGTGGAGCTCATCAAAGAATTTAGCCAAACAACAACCGCGAAAAATATTATTGTCACGTATGTCCCAGGCAACACCGATCATAGCACGTCAGAAGAATATTTTGTGGTCAAAGGAACAGATGTCTTGAAGGAAATTATTCTTGAAAAAACCTTTCAGTATAATGTGCAGGGTTTTTTCCAGAATAATTTTACAATGGCAGAAAAAATGCACAAATATGTCAATGATCTTCTCAAAACATATGATGCAGCAAAAGCAAAGCAAGCATATCTTTTAGACCTCTACGCAGGTGTTGGAACATTCGGAATAATCAACGCGGAATTGTTCAAGAGCGTGACTATCATTGAAGCGTTTGCCGGCTGCGTCAAAGCAGCAGAAGAAAACATAAAGATCAACAACATAAAGAACGCAAGTGCGCAAGTTTTAGACGCAAAACATTTGAGAAGATTATTTCTTGAAAACAAAAAGCCGTTGTTTGTCATCACAGATCCGCCGAGAACAGGAATGGACATGAAAACAATTGAGCAGCTCAAAGAACTCAAGCCAGAAGTGATGATCTATATTTCCTGCAATGTCGAGCAGTTGGCAAAAGATATTCTGAAATTCAAAACAAGGTATGATGTAAAAAGCGCAGCATTGTTTGATTTATTTCCGCAGACAAATCATAGCGAAGCGGTTGTGGAGTTTGTGCTGAAGAAGTAATTTTATGGAATGGAAAAAGTGGAAAATGCATGAAATTATTTTATCAAACGTATTTGATTACGTGCTCCTGAACGGAGCACGAATCCTGCTGTGCCTCGCATAAGATCTCGGCACAGCAGGATTCCTCAATTGATGCATTATTATTTTAAAAAAATATGATGAAAAAAAGAGTTCTACTTATCTAAAAATTATTCTATACAGTAAATAAAACGCACTCAAAATAAGACTGATCACAATCGAAGTAGTGATCGGAAAATAAAATGTGAAATTCTCCTTCTCAACAGAAATATCGCCAGGAAGTTTTCCAAGAGGAATATATTTGCTTCCAAATTGAAAAAAAAGAAAAAAGAACCATGCTTATTCAGCGTATGGCGGTGTTTTTTCTGTCACAGATGTTGGAGCTGTGCCAAAATACGTGACAGTCACGGAAAATCTGTTTTCGACAGCGACAACACCATCAAGAGTGACGCTGAGTTCTGCGACGCCATCATGGTTGTAATCAGAATAGACAGTTTCACCGACAGCTAAGTTATATGTTCTGTCAAGAACAACATCAACTGTTTCA
>JACRKI010000093.1 GCA_016215305.1 Candidatus Woesearchaeota archaeon
TCCTGCTGACAACCTACATCTACTTCCGGACAAGGAAGCAAATCACAGGAATTTATGAGAACAACATTTTTTTGAGGAATCTTTTTTTCCATATCCTGCATTTTTTCTGTATTGTACAACGGGTAATAAATTAATTCTGAAGCTTTCTGATTTGTATGCGCGATAAATGCCGGATTGCTTATCCAGAGAGTTGCGTTTTCTGAAACAGATTGCATTTTTTCATAAAAAAAATCAAGATGATCTTCATAGGTATTTCCATGAAGCTGTGGAAGAGTCCACACTAAAAAAATAATGGAGAGAAAAGCACAAAGCATAATTTTTTGTGTTTTTTCCAAAACATCATATATTCTTGTTATACAAATTCCAATACTTACAGAGAAAAATGGAATCAATGGGATGAGGATTCGCATTTCTTTATGCTGCGCAAAAAGAAACGGAAGAGAACCTCCTGTCAATATCAAAATAAACAAGATTTTAGTTTCTGCTTTTTGTTTTCGTGCCTCTCTAAACAAGAAATATATTCCAGGAATAATAAATATTGAAAAAATATTTTCTTTGGACATTTCTACGAAATAATACCACCACGGCTGGTAAAAAATCCATCCTGTATGCTGTGTCATATAGCTTTGCAATTCAAATGGATAAAAAATATTTTTATAGCGGAGAAAATTGCTTGCAAGAAAGATAATAACCGGCAAGGAAAACATGATGATAAAAAAAAGGATATTTTTGATTTCCTGCTTTTTCTGAATGACCATTACAAGAAGATATAAAAAAAGAGGAAGAATCAAGAATATCTGAAAAAAACGCGTCAGAAAAGACAACGCAAGCAGAAATCCAGATTGCGCATATTTTTTGTTGAGAAGCCGCTGTATCGCCCAAAGAAAAAAGAACGCTGCTGGAATTTCTGTCTGCAAAACACTCACATACAAGAAAAATATTGGCCAAAGTCCGAGCAACAACGCCGCAACCAACGCTGTTTTTTTGTCAGCTATTACTTCTGTGATTTTGTATGTCAAATACACTGAACCTAACGCAAAAAAAAGCGTGAGCAGTTTTGCCGCAAGAAAAATATCAACACCAATTTTCCAGAAAAAACCTATCAGGAGCGGCCAGAGTAATGGACGATTCGGCTCCCATAATCCTATTGCTCCCTGCGAATAGATATATTTTGCCATGCCGATGTATACTGCCGCATCCCACCACACATCGCCAGCAGCCATGAAGGAAAGGATATACGCCCCTGTTAAAATAAGCAGTACCAGAAGAATTTCCTTATTTTCCACTATCTTCTCTTTCCATGACATTCATTGAATGAAGATAGAAGAGTATTAATACATTTTTATTTTCGTATATTTTCGTGTATTCACTTTTTCTGTGCTTGTGGCGCGCTACCCTCTGCTTGTGCTATCATCTCAAGAAGTCGATCTTTATTAAAAAGACCGCAATACGAAATATCTTCAATAACAGTACATGGATAATTCGAAAGATTATAGTAGGTTGCAAGGATCTGCACTGGCGCAAGATCCAAATCCGCATCAAACGAAAAGATGGAAATGCTGCCTTTTACCTCTTTTTTTATGTCAGTCAAAACAAACGATTGCGCATCACAATCCGGACACTCTTCTTTTTTCTTGTAAAAATAAAGAATAGTTGTCTGATTCACATCACACCACTCTTTCATCTGCTTGACAAGAGAAAAATACATTATCTCATTATTGTTGAATCGGCGCTTCTGCTCAATATAAAATGGATCTGTCATAAACTGCTCTGTCACTGCGCGATACTGATCAATCTTTAATCCCGTATCCCACAATTCCTTGTCCATACTTCTTATTCTTGCCTGCATGCTCAAGCAAGTGACCTCCTGACCAAAAACATCTGACATCATCGTAAGGGTCTGCATTTCTTCATAATTTCCGACAAATGTCCCCATCTGATTCAAAATCGCGCTTTCTCTCTGCCTATTGAGCATTACATTGGAGAAATAAATTGTACTAAATAAAAGAGACGTCATCAATAACGCCAAGAGAAGAATCCTTTGTTTTGTTACCATCGGATTTTCTTCCTCGCCACAACTGCATACACCGATGAAAACCAGAATACCTGATACAAGAAAAATAACAAGACAAAACCAATAGAACTCAGATATCTTCCTTTGATACTTTTATTTGTATACACCAAACCAATAACTAACGCAATGATTGTCATGGAAATAGACGCAATTCCAAGGAATCCAAAGATGCTGAACAACAAAGGATCAAACGCCTTCAACGCCATCAGATGCGACCAGATATTGAAATTAGTTAAATAGAAATAAGAGAGGGCTTTGAAAATATTTGAAAAGAAGAGATACAATGAATAGAGGAACAACGCAAGACCGAGCAAAATAATTGTGTAATTGAACGGAACAAAATAACCAAAAAGCCCATAGTCTTTCTTAAACAACATTTTTTTGTGCTGCATCACTGTTAATAGTGCGCCAGAATACCAGCGTTTCCGCTGATGATACAATCCTTTGAACGTATCAGGAATAATTGTCGTGACTTTTGTATTCAGGCAACAGGCAATCTTATACTTTGCTTTATGAATTCTATACGCAATCTCCAAATCTTCAGTGATATTTGTCGGATCAAAAGAACCAATTTCCTTTAACATTGTTTTCCTATAAATGGAAAATGGTCCAGGAGTGACAAGAACAGTATCAAACATGGACAATACTTTAAGGAATAATGAGAGACCAAGAATGTATTCCAACTCAATGACTTTTTCCAACAAAGTTTTTGGATTCTTTACTTCGACAGGAACAGTGACTGCCCCAATTTTCTTGTCTCTAAAATACGGAATTGTTTTCATAAGCACGTCTTTGTCCGCAACAGTATCCGCGTCCATACACGCGACAAACTCTCCTGCTGCTTCTGCAATTCCCTGATTGAGACATGCTGCTTTTCCTTTATTCCCTGCATTGTCAATGAAAATTACTTCTTTTCTCTCTGCATATGGTTTGAGAATGTTCGATGTGTTGTCTTTACTTCCATCATTGACGACAATGATTTCAATGAGTTCTTTTGGATAGTCTACCTGCTTCAGTGATTCTATTGTTGCTCCAATATCTTTTTCTTCATTATACGCAGAAATGATGATACTTACTTTTGGAAGCTTTTCTCCTTTGTTTTCCGGTGAAATAAACAAACTCTCTTTATGTAAGAGCAATGTCAATATTAAGACCATAGTGAAATAGGTCGAGAAAAACCATACTATGTACACTAACATGCTGTACGCGACGTTCATTCTCCCTTAGAGTTCTTGTTTCTTTAAAAAAGTTACTTTAATAATGATCTAAAATAATAGAGAACATGTTTATAATTGATTTTAGAAACTCCTTCTGATCTTAACCCAAAATCATATTTGAGCTGATATACTTTTGTGCCTTTTGGAAGATATTTCAAGGTGTCAAACAATACTTTGTACCCTTTGAGCTCATATTTGTCATATCTTTTTGCAATGACCTCTTTGAATATTTTTGTGTGCATGCCAAAAAAACCAGAGACAATATCTTTGCAATAGATTCCTGATATTAATAAACGAAAATGACCGAACAGGATTGCAAGCTTGGACATCATTCTTCTGTGGAATGGCCAATCATTGAGCACTTGCTCTCTTGTTCCCACAACAACCTGACAATGCTTGAGTTTTTCTGTGATCTCTGCAACTTTTTCGTAGGGATGCTGCATGTCTCCGTCCATCACTATCGCATATTCTGTTGTTGCTGCTTGTATTCCTTCAATGACACTGATACAAAGCCCATGGATTGGTTTATTTGTTCTGTCAATAACTTTTGCTCCTGCTTTTTTTGCAGCTTCCTGGGTTTTATCCTTTGATCCATCATCTACCACAATGATTTGTATTCCTTTGTACGACTGTTTTAGTAATGAAACTAACTTTTCAATATTTTTTTCTTCATTCAAGGTTGGAATGACAACAGTGACACTTGCATAGTTTGTTTTTTCCATATTTATTGAGAAAAAAAGATAGATATATAAACTTTGGTGTGCAAGAAATCTTCAGGGTGGGTGTGCTTGGGATGCTTCTGGAAAACTGGATACCCCCAATACCTTTCGATCACAGGCACCCCACAATTTCTTCATTTTGTTTTTGACAAGAACTGACTCTCTATTCTCACGAATCCTCTGCTTTTGCTCGAACTAGCAACGCCTGGCGAACACAATAATTATTATTTTGAATATATTTCTTCAAAGAAATTTCCTCATCAATTAGATCATAAAATAATTCATAATTACATAAAGATACCTTTTGCCTTTCTTAGTTCATGTATGTGTTTCTGATTCGTGAGAACTATTTTTTGAGAAAAGCTTATAACTTCGTGTTCTTGATTCTTTTTCATGGCGACAATCTTCCTCATCCATGGTTCCTATGGAAATCCAATCGAGAATTGGTTTCCTTGGCTAAAGAAAGAACTGGAACAGAACGGACACACTGTGTTTGCTCCTCCATTTCCTACTCCTGAAAACCAGTCGCTTGAGCAATGGTTTGCAACATTTGAACCTTATGAGAAATTTATTGATCCGCAAACTATATTTGTTGGACATAGTCTTGGTGCTGCATTTATTTTATCGTATCTTGAGCATATGGAAAAACCGATTCGCGCGTGCTTTTTTGTTGCTGGATTTTGCAGTGCACTTGGCAATCCTCAATTTGACATTTTGAATAAGACATTTGTCGAGAAACCATTTTTATGGAAAGATATTCGCAAGTATGGAAGAAATTTTTTTGTGTTTCATTCAGACAATGATCCGTACGTTCCTCTTCAAAAAGGAAAAGAACTCGCTAGCCATCTTGGCACTGAGGTGATGCTTGTCAAAGGCGCCGGGCATTTTAACAAAGAAAGCAATTATACCAAATTTCCTTTGCTGCTTGAAAAGATTCTTGAAACATTGAAAAAAGGTTGAAACAGATGAAATTGATTCTTGTTCGACATGGACAGACTGAAGAAAATGCTGCAAAGATTATTCAGGGACAAACACCTGGAAAACTTACTGAATTAGGCGTTGAACAAGCAAAAAAAATTGCTTTGAGATTACAGGATGAAAAAATAGACATTGCATATGTGAGTGATCTAGAAAGAACATGTCAGACTGCAAAACAAATTCTTTATTTTCATCTAAAAATTCCTGTTGTTTATACCAAAGAATTACGGGAGCGAGCATGGGGGATTTGGGAAGGAAAAAAAAGTGAGGAAAGAAAAGAATTTTTTAACGAAGAAGGATACTGCATTAATGATTACAAACCACAAGGAGGAGAATCTTTTGAAGAGATGCAAGAAAGAATGCTTCACTTCATTAAGACAATTCTTGAAAAACATCATAAACAAACGGTTCTTCTCGTCACCCATGGAGGAGTACTGACAAGCTTTTACCTTCACCTTTTCCAGAAAGCAAAAGATGAATACAAACAATACCATCCCCAAAATGCTGCAGTCACCATTCTAGAAATCTCTGAAGACAAGAAACATACTGTGCATGTTTTGAATTGCGTGAAACATTTGGGGTGATTATGTTACTCACGAATACGCCGCCATGACTTTCTCTTTGAATTCTTTTCCAAACGCGTTGATGGTGACATGACAAATATAGTTTTTTCTTTGGAGATTTCCTTGTTTGTATGATACTTCAAGAAGGACTTTTTCTATTTCTTCTTTTTTTATGTCATGCTTTTTCAGCTCTGAAAAAAACCAATTTTTATACACATTGACTGCCTGTTTCATAATAAACCCATCTATTTTTTTGGGCTTGACAGCTCCTGACAACAGATTTACTTCAACTGCTTCTCTCTCTCCTTCTGGAAAAGAAGCGATAAAATCAAGAAAATACTTGTTACGAACACTGATAAAACCCTCTGCAAGATTGACTCCAATTGCTGCGATTTGCTCTGCTTTTTCCATGTTCTCAAACTTTCTTTATCTCAAATCCATCTTTGCTATCTGCAACCTTATATCCTTTTGCAGTTATTTCATTTCTGATGCGATCGCTCTCCTGCCAATTCTTTGCCTTTCTTGCTTCTTCTCTCTGCTGGCAAAGATATAAAACTTCTGCCGGAATTGGTTCTTTCGCTGTAAGAAGCCCAAGAACTGCATCAATTCTTTCGATGAATGTACTTATTTTTCTTGCATCTTCTTTTCCCAGATTTTCGATTTTATTGCCTTGATGAATCAACTCAAAAATTGCAGCCAATGCAGGAGAAATCTCCAAATCATCATCCATTGCTTCTTCAAACTTCATTTCCGCATCTGCAATTAACATACTTACTTCTTCTGCTGCAGGAATTTCTTTTTTATCTTTTACTCCTTTTTCTTCTTTTGCAATTTTGTTTATCCTATCATAAAATTCACCATATCTTTCTACTGCACTCGCTGCCGCATCAATGCCTTGCAGCGTGAAATTGAGTTGCTGGCGATAATGCGAGGAGAGGAGAAGATAGCGGATTGCCGCTGGCTTGTAGCCTTTCTTCAAGATATCTCTTAACGTATAGAAGTTGCCAAGAGATTTACTCATCTTTTTTCCATCAACCAAAATATAATCGTTGTGCAACCAATATTTAACAAACTGCTTTCCTGTGCATGCTTCACTCTGCGCAATCTCATTCTCATGATGCGGGAAGATTAAATCAATACCGCCGGTGTGAATATCCATTTGTTCGCCAAGCCATTTCATACTCATCGCACTGCACTCAATATGCCAGCCCGGACGTCCTTTGCCTATTGCTGTTTCCCAGAAAATATTGCCATCTTTTTCATCCCAGAATTTCCACAACGCAAAATCCTGCACATGCTCTTTGTTATACTCATCGTTCGCAACACGCTTGCCTGTTTGCGTTTGTTCCAAATTTATGTGCGATAATTTTCCGTAATTGGGGAATTTTTTGATATTGAAATAAATGCCATCCTCTGTCTTGTAGGCGATGTCTTTGTCAAGCAATGTCTGGATTATTTTTACCATTTCTGGGATGTGTTCTGTTGCTTTTGGGAAATGATTTGGCTTGCTGATGTTGAGTGCTTCCAAATCCTCCATGAAGGCTTGCGTATATCTGTCTGTAAATTCTTTTAATCCGAGATGTTCTTTTTGCGAATCTCTGATGATTTTGTCTTCCACATCAGTGATATTCATTACTTGGAGGACTTTGTAGCCTTTGTATTGCAGATATTTTTTAAGAATGTCTGAACATATGTATGCACGATAATTTCCAATATGCGCAAAATTATAGACTGTTGGACCGCAATTGTACATGTGCACAATGTTTTCTTTTTCTCTGATTGGTTTGAAGATTTGCTTGTTTTTTGTTAAAGTGTTGTGGAATTGGAGGGACATCAAAGAAGAGAGAGGATAATTGTTTTTAATGTTTGCGGCTATTCCTGATTATATACCTGATTTCACAAAGGATTTGCACGAACCTGCAACGCCTGGCGAACACAATATTTTTGATTTATTATTTTATGAATTATTTTATAGAAAATTTCTTTGATAAAAAATTTAAAAAATAATAATGACATGAAGATACCTTTGCTGTTCTTAGTTCGTGTATTTGCGATGCTTGTTCCACGTGTTTACTTTTTTCGGTTCGGCAAAAAACTGCACAACTCCAGTAAAATAAATAACAATGACATGAAGATACCTTGGGCTTTGCTCAAGGGATTGCTAAACGCTTTGCGTTTGGAATACTTTTTGCGTTGCTTGGCGAATCAAAGCTTTTTCTTGTTCGTGTATTTGCGTTTCTCGGCGAATTTTTCGCGTTACCGGTTCGTGTGTCATTTAACTCAAAAAATCCTCATGAGCGAACGAAGTGAGCAAATGTTGGATTTTTTTCACAACCTTTATAAATATATGTGATGTACTTTTCACATATCATAAAATTCTTGCATTCGGTCTATGACCCCATGGAGAATTTTATATTTAAATTTACTTTACACAAACAAAGGTATGAACATGGAACAACACAACGTCTCGCTTTGCTTTGAGACCCTCGCAAATGAACTGCGTGTCCACATATTGAAA
>JACRKI010000095.1 GCA_016215305.1 Candidatus Woesearchaeota archaeon
AAACTTCTTTCCGTTCATGTATGGAACCAACACATCCGGAATCTTAATCGAACCATCTTTTTGCTGGCAATTTTCCAGAATTCCTGCCAACGCCCGACTCGTCGCAACACACGTGCCATTCAACGTATGCGGCGGATGATTTCCTTCTTTTCCCCGCACACGCAACCCTAATCTTCGCGCCTGATAATCAGTACAATTACTGCAGGAAACAACTTCTCGATACGCATTTTGCCCAGGATACCACGCTTCAATGTCATACTTCTTTGCAGCAACTGTCCCAATATCTCCTGTGCAAATATTCACAATTCTGAAATGAAATCCGAGCGAAAGGAAAAACTGTTTCGCATTCTCAATTAATTCTTCATGAATCTTCCAGCTCTCTTCTGGCCGGCAAATCACGACTTGCTCCACTTTGTTAAACTGATGCACTCTGAAAATCCCTTTGTCATCTTTGCCATGCGTTCCTGCTTCTTTCCGAAAACATGCGCTTATTCCAACAAGCTTTTTCGGCACTTGATCTGGCTCTAAGATTTCATTCTGGAACATGCCCACTATTGGATGCTCTGATGTTGCAATCAAATACAAATCTTCACCCTGGATTTTGTACATGACATTTTCAAAGTCATGAAGGTCTGTGACTCCTTCATACACGTCACGATGCATCATAAACGGCGGATAGATTAACGTAAACCCTTTTTCAACCATGAAATCAACTGCATATTTTTGGAGCGCAAGATCCAACAGAACAAGATCTCCTTTCAGGAAATACTGTCGTGCTCCTGCAATTTTTCCTGCGCGATCAATGTCTGCAAAGTCAAATTCTTCCATTATTTGAATATGATTCTTTGGCTCAAACGAAAATGTTGGTTTCTTTCCAAATTCTCCTACAACCTCATTTTGCGTGTCATCTATGCCAACAGGAACAGATTCATGCAAGATGTTTGGCAATCTTTTGAGATAAAAATTCATTTCATCAATGCGATGCTGCTGCTCTACTTCAAGCGTCTCCAGCTGTAATGGAATTTTTGCAGATTCTGACAATAGTAATGACGCATCTCCTCCTGCTTTTTTGACTTCTCCAATTTGTCTGGAAAGAACATTTCGTTTCGCGCGGATGTCTTGTATTACTACCAATTTTTCCAAATAGACTGCGTTAATCGCAAGGAGTTTCTCAAGGAATTCAAGCTTTTCTTTGTCTTTTCGTTTCTCAAGATCAGCACGAACAATCTCTGGCTTTTTTCGAATAAGTTCTATGTCAAGCATATCATATAAGAAAAATGAGAGATATATAAAGATTTGGAATGGAATTTTGTCTCTTTCACGAATTAGGAAACTTTCAGGAACCAGCAACGAGTCTGTTTCACGAACCGACAGAAGCTTTGGCGAGGCCGATAATTATTTTTTATGACTTATTCTTTGAAAAAATATTCAAAAATAAATAATAATTACATAAAGATACCAGCGATGCTTGTTCCACTGTTTTCTTTTTTTGGTGCGTGTGTAATTGTCAGTTGCCTACATATCTTCTTCTATACAATCTTCAATTTCCTTTTTCTTTTCAATATTTAATGAAAGCTCTAACCCATAATGCGTTGGTTTTGCATATATCCATTCTTTTTGAACGATTTCATTCACGACTTTACTAATTACTTTATGATCTCGCGCATGACCGGGCAATCCTTTTTGCATATTATGAATGCTTGTATGCTTTCCCATCCAACAACGCATATCAAATAATTTCTTGAGAATATGTTTCTTTATTTGTTCATAAAAACGGTCAACCATGAAAACTACAAAGTGTAACCTACTATTTATAGTTTTTGTTTTGATACCTTGAGGGTATGAAATAGAAAGATTTAAATATTAGTTTGCATGACATATAGATGGGCAAACGAAAATGACAGACGAAAGCATATTTGTGGAATATTTTGGTGATTCTCCACTTGTAAGAATACTTAATTTCTTGATTTTAGGGAAAGATTTTGACTATTCTATGACTGAGATTGCAGAAGGCGCAGGTGTTGGTTGGACTTCTTTTGTTCGTGCATGGAAAACTCTTGTTTCAAAAAATGCAGTTA
>JACRKI010000006.1 GCA_016215305.1 Candidatus Woesearchaeota archaeon
AAGCGAGACAGCGGTTGGTGTTGGAGAACGATACGCATACGGGTATGCGCTAATAAGCTCCACCTCTAACAAACCATCCCATACTTTTTTTTGAGATATTGAAATATATAAACCTTTCTGAAATAAAATTCTTGCATTCGGATTTCATCCTCATGGAGAATTTTATTAAAACATTGGCAAATTACTCCTCAGAGAGTTCATTCTTTTTGGAATATTTTTTGTTGAAATTATTCCTCTTCCATAACCTTTATATACTGCTTCTTTTTCCATTGCCTCATGTTCAACGAACTGCAGGAAATCAAACATCTTCGCAAAAAGCTGGGGTTAACGCAGGGAGAGCTCGCGAAATACGCAGGCGTGAGCCAGTCTCTTATCGCAAAAGTGGAAAGCGATTCCATTGATCCCACATTCACCAACGCGCAGAAAATATTCACTTCATTGCAGCAGTTGTCTGAAAAAGAAGAACAGAAAGCTGTTTCTGTCATGAACAAGAATCTTATTTATCTTGAACCAACTGATTCTCTTCGCGTCGCGATCCAGAAAATGAAAAAATACAGCATTTCTCAGCTTCCTGTTCTTGAACAGAAAAAAGCAGTAGGGGTAATCTCTGAAACCGCGATTCTTGACGCGCTTATGAACAACAAATCCGCTGATACACCGCTTTTGGAGGTGATGAGTGAAGCGCCGCCGATCATTGACACCAACGCTTCTATCCATGTTGTTTCTCACTTGCTGAAATTCTATCCCATGATTCTTGTCGCGGAAAAAGGAAAATTACTTGGGCTTATTACAAAAGCAGATTTATTGCAGGTTGCGTATAAGTAATGGTTGTTTCAAATTGTTGTTTTTGCGTTAACGTTGAACCAGCCGCTGGCGCACGACGTGACAGGGGTTGTCCCCAACCTTTAACAAAGGTTGACGAAAGGTGATGCGACAATTCTGTCGCATTTCCGTGACACTCTTGCAAAGAAAAGAGTCACGGAGTGGAGCTTCACGCTCCACCTTGCGCGTCAACGGAGCGTAACCCGTTGCGGGATGTCATGCAGGGCAAAATTCCGCAGAATTTTGACCGTCGTGCCGCCGGCTGCGGCGGGTCATAAGATGTTATTATATTTCCAAATTAAGTAATCCACAACATTCAAAAATAACCTAAACATTTCTTTTCCATGATTAAATTAAATGGCACCTTTCTCGAAGGCGGCGGACAAATGCTTCGCACTGCCCTTGCCCTTTCTGTCTTGACACAAAAGCCATTCACCATTGACAACATCCGCGCCAACAGAGCAGAACCTGGATTAAAACAACAACATCTTGTTGGTGTTCGCGCAATCCGCGATTTATGCGACGGTGTTGTCGAAGGAGCGCAGATTGGTTCTTCACAGATTACTTTTTATCCACGCAAAATCGCGAAAGGTGTTGAAACAGCCATTGACATTGAAACTGCGGGAAGCATCACGCTTCTTTTGCAAACTCTGTTGCTTCCTTGTCTTTTTTCTGGCAAACGATTTCAATTGACACTAAAAGGCGGCACTGATGTTTCCTGGAGTCCGCAATATGATTATTTCGCGAACATTGATTTTCCTCAGTTTCTTCGGTATGGCGCAGGAACTATTTCTTTGAAAAAAAGAGGATATTATCCCAAAGGGCAAGGAGAAGTTCTTCTTGATGTCAAAAAGAAGATTTTATTTGATGATATTGCTTTTGGAGTCGCATCTGTTCGTCCTCTTTCTCTTCTCGAGCAAGGAACGCTTGTCAAAATTGCAGGCGTGAGTCACGCATCCACTGATCTTGCGGACAGCAGAGTTGCAGAACGGCAAGCGCAGGCAGCAACCGCGCATCTTATCAAATGGAAAGTGCCTGTCGAGATTGTCAGTAGTTATGGAACCACTGCATCAACGGGTTCAGGAATTACTCTTTGGGCAATATTTACTGGACAATCTCATGACGCTGATTCCATCAATCCTATTCGTCTTGGCGCAGATATTTTGGGAGAAAAAAATAAGCGTGCAGAAATTGTTGGTGAAGAATGCGCATTGCAATTGAATGCTACTCTTTCTTCTGCTGCTCCTGTTGATAAACATCTTGCAGATCAGTTGATTCCTTTATTGGGAATTGTCGGTGGAGAAATTGCTGTACAGGAAATCACGAATCATACGCTGACGAATGTTTATGTTGTTGAGAAATTTCTGGATGTGAGGTTTGATGTGGATGAGAAATTGCGGATGATTAAAATGAGAAAATAATTGTTGATAATCATCTCTTTTACACGAACCAGTAAAAGCCTTACCTCAGGGGACCCAATTTTTCTATTTCAATTGTTCTCGAGAAAAATTGGGATATGTATTATTTTTATAATTTTAAATAATAAATATTGGACAGCGTGTTTTCTTTTGCTAGGCGATTTAAAACAGCGAGTTCGTGTATTCTGTGAAACTTGATGATTCAGAGCGTTGCTCGCGCGTGTTCCAAAAACTTTAAATACTATGGCGAATTATAGTCTTCTATGGCAACAACAATACAAGTCAGTGAAGAATTAGTCGAAGTCCTAAAAAAGAGAAAACTTGTGGAGAAAGAGAGTTATGAAGAGGTCATTTGGGATCTTTTAGAGGACACAGAAGCGCTTTCTGAAGAGACACTAAAAGAAATCGCAATTGCAAGACAAGAAATAAAAGAAGGGAAAACAAAAACACTTGAACAGATTAAAAAGGAGTTGCGGTTGTAATGTATGCTGTTGAATTTACAGAAACAGCTGAAAAGCAATTCAAGAAACTTCCAAATATGCTTCAAGAGAGAATCATTAAATCATTAGAAAGAATCAGGATTCGCCCAGAAGCATACATTGAAAAACTAGTTGGAATTCCTGGCTACAAATTTCGTGTTGGTGATTATCGCATTATTCTTGACATAGAAAATGATCGCTTGCTCATTCTTGTTATTAAAATAGGGCATAGAAAGAATGTCTATGGATAAACCAAAAACTTTATACATTTCGAAATACCACCGGAGTGTACCTCCGGTGGACAAAGTCCACAATTGAAATTCGATAGGCGGTATTTCGTAATGTGTCAAGAACCACAGGTCTCTCGAACTAGCAGACCGCTTCGCTTCATGCCACCGGTCTTTGACCGGTGGTTCTTGACATTTGAATTATCTTTAGTATAATTATACAAAATATAATTTGGTGAAAACAATGGAATGCGTCGCAACAACAAGAAAATGGGGTAATTCATTAGGCATTACGCTGCCAAAAGAATTGGTCGAATAAGCACACATCAAAGAAAATGAAGAAATAAAACTTCTTATTGTCAAAAAAGACCAGAAAGCTGAACGCCTGTTTGGTATGTTCAAAGGGAAAATTGGCGCTTCTGGTCAGGAAATTAAAGATATGATTCGAAAGGAGCTTCATCATGGTTGATTCATATTACTCCTTTTACACTATTGATTATGATGAAACCAAATAGTTACTCCAGCAAATCCAGCTTCAACATATTCTTTAATCCGACAATCTCATAATAAATCTCTTTTTTTCGCGGATTGCTGTCTGCAATTTGCGTATATCTCTGCATTAATCGATTAATATTTTTATTCGCTTCTTCATACTCTTTATTCATAATCAACTGCTTTGTCGCAGTCATCAAATTCGTAATATCTCCTGAATCCACTGCTTTTGCCTCTGGCATTGATCGTACAGGCTGGAATGTTGGTTGGATGGGAACAGCTCTGATCTCCTGCGGCGCATACGCCTGCTGATTTGAAAACTTTTCTTCATATTCTTTGTATGCCAAACGAAGTCGCTCCTTGACTCTTGCATAGGTTTCTTCGACATCTTTCAACCGCTCCGCGGTCTTCTTCAATCTTTCAATGCGCGCAAACTCTGTCTCGACAAGCTTTTCTTTTCTCTTCATTCTCTCTTCACGATCATCCAAAAGTTGTGACTTTTCTTTCAGTTCTTTCTCTGCATTTCCAATCTCTTTGACAATATTTGTAAACTCTCGTGTTTTTGCACTAATCACTGCCCTGTCTTTGTCTAATTTTGCAACTGTCTTCGCAACAGCATCCTCTTCTTTTTCCAATCTTTTCTGGTCCGTTTCTAGCTTTTTTATTTTCGCGACAATCGCATCTTCTTCTGTCCTGATGCGCGTTTCTGTTTCCTGCGCGTCCTGAAGTTTTTGCTTTGCAGACGCTTCTTTTATTGCAATATCATCTTCTTTTCTCCAAAGCGCCTGCATTTTTGGTTCATATTGCATGACATCTCGCTGTTTTTCTTGCAGTTCTTGTTTCATAATTTGCATCTTGCGCATCTTTTCATTGATTTTCTTTTCCTGTACTTCTTGTTTTTTTAGCCATACTTGCGCTTCCTGCTGTTTCTTTTTGAATGTTGCTGCTGTTTTTTTTGCCTGCTGTTCCCATTGTTTCAATGCAGTCATGTGTTTCTTGAACTCAGCAGGTGATTTGAACTCTGATGCCTTGAGCATTGGCTTTTCCGGCATTTCTAACTCTTCAGAAAAGGATATTCGTGCTGTTTTTTGAATTGGTTGTATTGGTTCCATATATTCAAAGCCGCCTGTTTCAAAGCGATGTGTTTTTTCATATGCAGTCTGAAGATCGCGCGCGCCAACAGCAGTTTTTTCTTTTTCAAACTGCGCTTCCCTTTGAAATTCTTTTTGCGTTTCTAATTCTTTCTTTGCACCAAATTTGATTTCTGCAAGGAAATCATGAATTGGTCTTTCTGTTTTCTGCTGTTTTTTTGCTTTTCCAGCCGGTAAAATTCTTGGAAGCGGCTTGCTTATTGGAGGTTCAATATCCAACGTAAACTGAGGCAGCTCTTTTCCTATTTTTTGCGGCGGCAGATCAAGTTTGTCCAACTCATTCATCGCTCCCTGTTCCTCTTTGCTAAATGAAGTCAAGTCAACAGGTTCTCCATCAATCAGCTCCTTGTGCTCTTCTGCCTTTAATGGAGGAAGATCCAAATCCGCAAGCGAAGAAAATTCTTTTTGTTCTGCTTCCTGCTTTTTCTTGCCAAACAATCCAAAAAATCTTTTTTTCTCAAGTGGTTCCATCTTTTCAATAGAATTGATCTTTATTGGCGGAATATCCAGATGAGAAAGATCGTCCATGGTGCTTTTCTTTGGCTTATCAAAAGAGATTTCTGTCTGCAATTTGTCTGCTTTCTTTTTTCCCTTGCCATAGATTTCCAAATAGGCATCGTGAAACTCTTTTGTTGGTTTTGGCGGTTCTAAATCCATCATCTTTTTTGAGAAATTCCCCTTTAAATACTTTTGTTGTATTTCTGGAATAGTGACGAAAGAATGGTTCAATATTCAGTAGATCGGACTGAAGAAGCAATTTTTTGACCATTTTTCAAAATAATCGTCAAAATAAATAAAAAAAGAGAAGGAGAAGAAAAAATAAATTAGAATCTAAACACGGTTGTTTGTTGTGGTGCCCTATACTCAGAAACAATGACAGGTGTTTCTATCATTCTTGGAAGCTGTATAAACACTTCTGTTCCGAACGCTGGCGCAACAATACTCGTATATGTTCCATCTAATTTTGGAACTCCATCTCCAAATGTATATGCTTTCTGCTCTCTTTTTTTGTTCATCTCTCGCATCCATTCTGGAAGAGGCGCTCTCTCTGGTTCTGAATGTTGTATTTGATATCTTGCAACTTCCTGCATCCATGCAGGTCCTTTTTCTTCTACTTTATTGTCAATATCTTCATGAGAAGCGCCTGCTTGATGTACCTTCTTCGCAGTTTTTTGATGCGCTGCTTTTGCTCTATACGGTGTTTCTCCATTTGATTGTGCAGCTTCTGTTTCTCCATGATATGCTTCAACTACTTGCACTTGCGGCGCATATTTTCCAGAATGGGAATGGCTTTCTACAAAATCTTTCACATTCGCACTAAATCCGCTCATCATCGCAGTAAGACCGCCAACTATTGCTCCTGCACTGACAACGGCACCGACAACTGCTGCTGCATATCCTACAGCTACCTGATACCATGGCGCAGGTTTATAGCTTGTTTCTTGTCTTGTTGCCTTTCCTTTTTCTTCAAGCGGTATTGCATAATACGCTGTACTGAGATGGTTCGTTGCGGTAAAGAAACGATTCTCTCTCCGTGTAAATGGCATTGCTGGAGAATAGGTCTCTGCAGGAGTTAGTTCTGTTGGACTCTCTACATATTCTTGCGCTGGTGTTCTTGCTGGTCTTGCCGCTGGAACCCATACTTTGTATTGTACTGGTTCTTCTCTTATTCGAGGAAGCAGTTCTCTGCCTTCTGCATCATAACTTATTTGATTTGTTGCAAGTGATCTGACTTTTCCTTTTGCATCTCTTTGCACAGGAACAAGTTGTTTTGGAGCATTTGCTTTTCCAGTCTCTCTCAATTCTTCCACTAATTGTTCTATGTATGATTCTTCTTGACTTTCTGCAGAAATTTCTTCTTGCGGAGCATACAATACTGCAACGTGCGCTTGCATTTCATCGATATTATCGATTGTATATCGCACTTTTGCTTTATACTGTTCAAACATTCCTACGGGTGTTTCTTTTTTCTGCACTGCAAGAAGAGTATACAACTCTCTTTTCACTTTGTTTCTTGTTCCATTTAGATTTTGATGGACAACTGCTTCTACTCTTTCAGAAAATTCATTTGCAAGTCTTACTTCATTATTTTCTCTTTCAATTTCATCATACGCTTTCTTTGCCGCTTTTACGGCATATTTTTTTTGTAATGCTGTTCTGTTTGGGAATACACTCTTTACTGCTTCTTCCAATGGTTCTCCTATTGCAAGACGTAATTTTACCTCATCATCTATTCCAAAATGTGATTTTACTTCTTTGTATATTCTTTGTTCTTCTTCTTTTCTCTGTGCGTGTACTCGGCTAACATATTGCTCTTCCAACGCATCAATATACATTGCTCTTTCTGAAGTGATTCTCCCTGTATACGCACGCATTTCTTCTGTTAATTTCGCTCTGAGCGCTTCTTTACGCGCTTTTGTGATTATCTTTGTTGGTTCTAAAAGCGCATATTGAGAAATCCAATCCTGATAGACTGATTCCATGTGATCTTTTATAGCATCCCATGTCACGCGTTCTTTTCGGTTTTTTGGAGCATCCGCTATTACTATTCTTTCTAAAGGAAACTGTTCCATTTCAATTCCTGCTACTGTGCCATCCATTGCCATTTTTGTTTCACTCTGTTTTTCCCCTCTTTTGAGGATTCTTAATCGTGCGTCGTATGTATTAACCACTAGTAAGTGGGTACTTATATATAAATGTTATGCAATATTTTGTCACTTTTTAGTGGTTATGATACCAGTCCACTGCTCTTGTTATATGTCCTGCAATTTCTCTTCCTTGTGTTTCCGCAAAGCTATCCCACTGCTCTGCCAGGAAATCATATCTTCTTGCCACTTTATCTCCTGCTTCTTTTGCCTGCGTTAGGATCCCTTTTCTTTGATAGGGTATGTCATCTCTTCCTTCTGGAATGTATGCATCTGCTATTCCCGATTCAGCATTTGCATTTCCAAACCATGCATCTTCCATTTCTCCAAACGACTGCACTATATCATCAATTATTCTTTCATCAATTATTATTGGACTCGCGCCATCAGCCATTTTGCTCACCTTTTTTATGCTCTATTTGAATTAATCTTAGAATAAGTAGCTGGAAACATTATTACTCATTTTCTGGAAACTGTGGAAACCAAGAGAATTTTATCGTCGAAATATTATCTTTTCTTAATCTTTTATCTTTGTCTTTTCAACAAAAACAAAAGTGTGCCTGAACAGCACACAAGCAAACCCTGTGCCTCATACATTGCGAAATTCCAGATTTCATTTTTTGATTGTGGACTTTGTCCACTGGTGAAACACACCAGTGGAATTTCGGAATGCTTAAACTTCGTTTATTCATAAAATTTTCTTATCGAATTTCGCAATGTTTAAAAAGGAGTGCTTGTTTCGAAAGGATATTAACACTCATAGGTGATTTATGATGAAACAAGAACTCCATTGCATCTCCTGCAAAAAAAGCCAGACCAACAGCCAAGGCACTGCTGTCTTCGCGTGCCCGCAATGTTCAAAATTTCAAATTGTCCGCTGCCAGCACTGCAGAGAAATCGCTGCTCCTTTCACTTGCCCGGAATGCGGCTTTGTCGGACCAGCTTAATTCGGTGAATTCTCATGGCACTTGTTATTATTGAAATGAAAGTCATGCCTGTTTCTCCGGAAACTGATTTGACAAAATTGACACACGATGCTGAGAAAGTTGTCGTTGAATTCGGCGCAAAAGTGCATCAGCACAAAATCGAACCAGTCGCTTTTGGATTGAAAGCGGTTATTCTAACCATTGTCGCAGACGAAGACAAAGGCTCCACTGACGCCATGGAAGAAAAATTGACTGCATTGAACCACGTGGAATCTGTCATGGTCACCAGCGTCAGTCGAGCATTGGGATAGTTTTTCTTCACTCTTTTTTGTCATTAATTTTGGGTAATTTTTATAAATAAATGAATGTTTCTCTCCCTTTATGATTCAAACGACAGATTTTAACCCCGTAATTGCAGATCCTGTATCTTACTCTCTTGAAGCACGTATTTCTGGAGCAGTTCACGAACAAAACCCTATTGCTCTTGCGCGGACAAAAGCGCGATTTCTTGTTGATTCTGCCTATCATTCTTTTGAAACACAATATACTTCTCAAGAATTTGTTTCAAACTATACTTCTCTCAAACAAGAAAAAGTTGCTTCCTTGAAACAGCAACTAAAAGAACTTCGCGATACTGCAACAGACGATGCTTCCAAAAAAGTATTTGACAATTATTATCGTGCAGCACAGCTTCAATTTGCCCAAAAAGAAAAATCACTTGAAAGAACTGTCGCTGTCAATTATGCGCAGCCTGCTTCATATCAGTCAGATGAATATCTTTGCTCCACTGTTGTGACTGATCCCTCTTTTGGAAATGTTGCTGGCGCAATTGGCGCTTTAGGCATTGGCTTTGCGATGGCGGGCAAACGGAAGAGAAAAAAGAATAAGAGAAAAGAGGTTTCTGATAATAATCGTACTCCGCTTCCTGCTGTTGATGATGAGGTTATTGCAGGAGATGAAGATGAGGATTCAGATGATGCATCTGCTGTTTCAGGAGGAGTAAATCTTTCTCTTGCACGCACTGTTCCCTTAGATGAGATCAGGAGTACTGCTATTCATGAAAATATTCTTCCTGAACCAAGCATTATTCATGTTGATGTTGATGCAAATCAAGCTCCCTCTCTTACACAACCATATACAGGAAGAATATCAGAGGTATACTTGTCTGCATCAAAACCAATTTCTGATTTTGCTGCAGAATCTCCAACAAATCCTGGTGTGCTAGGTACAAATGAAAGAAGAACTTCTCAAGTTACTGCCGCAATTCCAAGAAAGCCATCATTCTTCTCAAAAGCCGCATTGGCGGTTGGCGGCATAGTTATTGGGGCAGCAAGTGCAGTAGCTATTTCAGTAGGCGCGGCAACGTATGTTGTACAGCATTCTTCTCCTGAAACTGCTGCTCAAGCAGTATATTCTTCTCCGCAATCTGCTGCTCCGCAGACAACCTATGCAAATCCTATTCCTGTTTCACAACCAGCAGCTCCAGTTGTTGAAAGACCACCAAATTTTCGCGGGATTTATTATTTTCCAGAACATGCACCAAAAAATGAAACCGGCGGTAAAAAACTTTCTGCTGACTGGTATCAAATAGAACATGCTGCGCAAACTGTAGATTCTTTTATCCTTCAGATTGGCAATGATGTTTCTTTAGATGGACGCGTTGCTCGATTTGGTATTGACACTGACGGAAATGGGAAAGCTGACAAAATAATCTATAAATCATTAGATCATCACTTGAAATTACCTCTATCAAATGGAGAGACTGTTGTGCATGCAGGATTTGGTGTCAAATCAGATGCTGGATTTACCTATCTCGCTTCTGTTTCAAAAATGTCTGGTGACATTCAGTATAGCGTTGTTTCTAAAAACTAGCTCCAAATTTTTTGTATTGTCTCTATCAATTCTTTTTCTTCCATTGTTGTTCTTATCCCATTTAACGAGAAATGTGTTCTTGCAACTTTGTGTCCTGCTTTCTGTATTGCGCCAAAGAGAATTTCATATTTTGGAATTTGCAGTTTTTCTCTCTTACAGATTGCATGAATGTCGAAAAACCCGACTTGCGGAATTATCATCTCTCCCTGAATTGTCTTGAGAAGCTTTTCGCTTTCTGTTTCTTTTATTTTCATCTTTCCAACAAAATTCTCATCCCACAATCTTCCCAGCCACATTGGACCTGCTGTTTGTTTGTCATAGGTGAACATCCCAATCTGATTCTGCACTTCCGTGACTTTTGTTTTGCCTTTTTCACAAAACAAAAACGCGCGCATGTAATGATCTTTATTGTAACTGAAAATTGGCGTGAGCGCCTTGTCATACTGCGCCGCGATTGTCTGGCATTTTGCGATGAGGATTCGCAGGCCAATTTCATGCATGATTGGTCCGTGCATCGGCATTGCACTGTATTTTCTTCTGCACGCGTCTGGAAACGCGCCAGCTAACGCGCTCGTATCTGTTGCAGTCACCGCAAGAATTCCTTCTCTCGCTAATCTTTTTGCCGCTGCGTCGAGAAATGGAACTGGCGTGCCAAAGGGATCCACGTCAATATAATCAAATCCGTTGGATTGCAAGAGAAACAGGGTTGCTTCTTTTTTAGTGATTTTGATTCGCTTATCTTTTTGCAATTTGTTTTGCTTGAGATTTTGTTTGAGCTGCTTCATTGCTTTTGCGCTGTAATCATTCGCTGCAATCAAATCAATTTTTCTTTTTGGGAGTTCTTTCAAAAATCTGATTGTTCTCACCCCAGACGCTGCAAAAAGGTCTGCAACCTGAAGATGATTTCTATTCCACGCTTTCAGCACTGCAACACTCAAATCTCTATTTGTTTTCATGACTGGATTGTAGAAGACTTCCAAATCTTTTGAAATCTTTTTTTCATCGTGGACAGTAATGATTGCTTTTCCTTCACGGATTGTTTTGTTCATGGTTGTTTTCGTTATTTCTTAGAAGATGATCTTCTCGTATATATCTTTTCTGTTCTCTTTCTTTTAATCTCTCTTAAAAGATAATAACTAAAAATTACATGAAGATACTTTGGGCTTTGCTCAAAGGATTACTAAACGCAGCGTTTAGAAATACCTACGTCTTTCTTAGTTCGTGTTTTGTGTTTCTTTTTGTGTTTTTTTACTTCATATGATTTTATCAAAATTCTCGCAAACATTTAAAATAACCTCATTCTTTTTCTCTCTCATGATCCGCAAACCACTCATCACGATTCTTGGCCACGTTGACCACGGCAAAACACGCCTTCTCGATACTATCAGAAATACCACTGTCATTGACAGAGAAGCAGGCGCAATCACCCAGGCAATCGGCGCAAGCATTGTTCCCCAAGAAACAATTTTGCGCACCTGCGGAAAATTGCTTGAAAAAACCGGCATGAACCTTCTTGTTCCCGGACTTGTTTTTATTGACACTCCTGGCCACGAAGCATTCACCCATTTGCGAAAACGCGGCGGCAATCTCGCAGACATCGCGATCGTTGTTATTGACGCAAACGAAGGACTTATGCCGCAAACCATTGAAGCAATTGAAATCCTCAAAAAGTTCAAAACTCCCTTTATTATTGCACTCAATAAAATTGATTTGATTCGCGGATGGCAGGAGCAGCACGGTCAGGATGCGGCAGGATTACTCGAGCGGATTTCACGCCAAAGTCCTGACACTGTCCAAATGCTCGAAACAAAAATGTACAGCGTTGTGGAACAGGTTTTCAAGCTTGGTTTTGAATCTGATCGCTTTGATCGCGTGGGTGATTACACCAAACAAATTGCCATTATTCCCATCAGCGCAAAAAAAGCAATTGGCATTGCAGAATTATTAATGGTCTTAACTGCACTTGTGCAGAAATATCTCGCAAAGCAACTTGAGGTCGAAGTCAAAGGTCCTGCAAAAGGAACTATTCTTGAAATCAAAGAAGATAAAGGACTTGGCAAGACGCTTGATGTTATTCTCTATGACGGCATGCTTACTGTCGGTGATACTCTTGTCATTGGAACGCTTGGCGAGCCTCTTGTCACAAAAGTCAAGGCATTGTTTGTTCCTGAACCGCTCAAAGAAATGCGCGATGTCAAAGGAAAATTTCTCTCTGTCAAACATGTTACTGCAGCGACAGGAGTCAAGGTTGCCGCGCCAGATCTTGATGGCGCTGTTGCTGGCATGCCTCTTCAAGGCGCAACTGCCGCGACACTCAATCATGTGAAAGCTGAAGTTACGCAATCTATTGAAGAGGTTGTTGTTGAAACAGATGGAGAAGGAATTGTGGTCAAGGCAGACGCAATTGGTTCTCTTGAGGCAGTGCTTGTCCTTCTTCGTTCTAAAAATGTCAAAATTAAACGAGCAACCATTGGCATGGTTTCCAAAAAAGATATCATGGACGCAGAAGCGAATATGGCAAAGAATCCCGCAGCAGCAGTCATTCTTTGTTTTAACGTTGGACTTGACAATGATGCGCAGCTTGCTCTCGCTGATTCTCACGTCAAGGTTTTTGAGAACAAAGTTATTTACCAATTGCTTGAGGAGTTTGAAAAATGGTTTATAGCAAAACAAAAACAAACAGAGTCCTCTGGTCTCGAGGAATTGCATCGCCCATGCAAATTGCAGGTGATGCCCAACCATATTTTCCGTAAAAATAATCCCGCTGTTGTTGGCGCGGACATTTTAGCCGGCAAACTCAAAACAGGACAGCGTCTAATGAATAAGGAAGGAGCTCCTGTGACATTTGTTAAATCTATGGAACATGAGAAAAAAAGTGTCAATGAAATTGATGCAGGCAAACAACTTGCTATCTCTCTTCCTGACATCACTATTGGCCGTCAAGTGATGGAAGGAGAAATATTGTATAGTTTTCATCCTGAAAGCGAATTTTTGGCACTCAAAAAATTCAAGAAATTTTTATCCCCTGCTGAAATTGAAACTATGAAAGAAATCGCGGAAATCATGCGAAAGGAACATCACACCTGGGGAATGTAATCATGCAAGGAAAATTTTTAGCTAAAAAAGAAATCCGTCGAATCCTTGAGCAGTTGGAAAAACAATGGGGATTTACTTCAGAGCTTGATTATTTATTTTTTTGCAACAATAAAAATCGCATTTCTCTTATGAACCGCGACTTTGGCCAGCTTGATCTCGCAAAACTTCGCTTGAACAGTGTTGGACTCTATTTTTGCGAAGTCATGGAGAATGGAGAGATTCGATTAAGCATTGAAGGTTCGCAGCTTGTTGGACCGACTGCCACAAAGAATGTTATTTCTGTTGATTTTGATTCTGCGCGAAAATGGATGTATGGACAAGATCTTGAAATTGGTTCTGAATCTATTCCTGAAACTGGATTTGTGATTTTGAAACATGATGATTTCTTCATTGGCTGCGGCAGATTCAAGAACGGCATTATCAGCAATCACGTCAGTAAAAATAGGAGAATTGGGACGCTGAGTTAAATATTTTTATACGAACACGTTGCTTTGATTCGCTTGAATGCTTTGGTAGAACTAAGAGAAACTTTGGCAAGTCCTATAATTATTTTAATTTTTTTTGATTAATTATTCTAAAGATATTCTCAAAAATAAATAATAATTACATGAAGATACCTAAGTGATGCTAGTTCCTGTATTTTCTTCCTTAGTTCGTGTGTTAGCGATGTTAGGCGATTCAGAAAGCTAATTTATTCATGAGAAAATAAATGGGCCCGCCCAGATTTGAACTGGGGACCTTTTCCACGTCAAGGAAACGTTATACCGGGCTAAACCACGGGCCCAAGGATTATTCATTAAAAATAATCGTTGTTTTATATAGATTGTGGTCAATTCTTTTGTAAACATTTTTAAAAAGTGGATAAGTTTTTAGCAGAACTCTGCCTCCGTAGCATAGTAGCTATTGCGTTACCTTGGTAAGGTAAAGGTCGTGAGTGCAACTCTCACCGGAGGCTTATTTTAATTTTTCATCACAACCTTTTTATTCCTGTTCCTCTCTTTCTTTTTCATGAAACAACTTTCCAGTCGCGCTCTTGGTGTGCAGGAAAGCGCAACCCTCGCAATTGGCGCTCAGGCAAAAGCACTCAAAGCCGCAGGAAAACACATCATTGATTTCTCTCTTGGCGAACCTGATTTTCCTACGCCTCGTTTGGTTAAAAAAGCTGCGCAATATGCGATCAAACACAATTTTACCTATTACACTGCTTCAGGAGGTATTCCAGACCTCAAAAAAGCGGTTTGCATGAAATTACAACGTGATAATAACCTTTCATATACTCATGAGCAGATTTTGATTTCCCACGGCGCGAAACATAGTTTGATGAACATCTTTTTCACTCTTCTCAACAAAGGCGATGAAGTGATTATTCCAACTCCTTACTGGACAAGCTATCCGGAAATGGTCAAACTCGCTGATGGCGTTCCTGTTTTCTGCGAAACAGACGCCGCATTTCATTTGACTGCAGCAGCGCTTGAAAAAAAATGCACAAAAAAAACAAAACTGCTTCTTGTAAATTCTCCCTCTAACCCCACGGGCGCTGTTATTCCAAAAGAGGAACTGGAGAAAATCGCGGCGCTTTGTGTCAACAAAAATATCTTTGTTATTTCTGATGAAGTCTATGAATTTTTTTGTTATGATTCTCATACCCATTCCAGCATTGCGTCTTTTGGGA
Source organism: Candidatus Woesearchaeota archaeon (assembly GCA_016215305.1). Lineage (GTDB taxonomy): Archaea > Nanobdellota > Nanobdellia > Woesearchaeales > DSVV01 > JACRPI01. Next base: position 14,801 of record JACRKI010000006.1, read on the forward strand.
AAGAGATATATAATCGCACTTTTACTGTTAATTCAGTTTCCAAAACTTATTCCATGACTGGCTGGCGCATTGGATATCTTGCAGGTCCACAAGAGCTTGTCAAAAAAATGGACGCGCTCCAAAGTCAGATGACTTCCTGCCCGAACTCCATTGCGCAAAAAGCAGCTGTCGCAGCGCTGACTTCTGATCAGCAATGCGTTCAGGAAATGCTTCACGCATTTACTCTGCGACGAGATTATATCTCCAAACGTTTGAACGCAGTTGCTGGACTTTCTCTTCTTCCTCCAGAAGGCGCGTTTTACGCGTTTGTCAAATTTTCCTATCCGCTTTCCAGTTCAGATTTTTGTTTACAATTATTGAATGATGGACTTGCTGCAACAGTTCCAGGCTCTGCGTTTGGCGCAGAAGGATATTTTCGTATTTCTTATGCGACAAGCATGAATGTGATCAAAGAAGGGTGTGATCGGATGGAGAAGTTTTGTGTGAGATTTTCCTCCAAAACTCCCTAAAAACCCCACAATCAGACAAAACACATTTAAAGAGGGAGGTTTTTTATGGCTTCATACAGGAAAACTTGTTCCTTGGAATGCCTTGGAATGAGTTGATGTAGAAAAGTAAGAAAAAATATCTGCAGTTGTGAACAACGACTGTACGAATAGAATGAATAGGAGATGAATAGAATGGGATTCGGTGGAGACAGAGGATCAGATCGAGGATTTAGAGGTGGCGGTGGCCGCGGTGGTGGCTTTAGTCAAGGCCCACGAGAAATGCACACAGTAACATGTTCCTCATGCGGACAGGAAGCACAAGTTCCTTTCAAGCCAGCAGAAGGACGACCAGTCTACTGCAAAGATTGTTACAGAAAACAAAAGGACTCACAACAGTTCAATTAGTTTTTTTATTTTATTTTTTTTATTTTATCTTCTTTATTTTATCTTTTTTGACGCTTTTTCTCTCAGATAATATTTTAATTATTTATCAGAATTACGTGTTCCTTAACGGAACACGAACACGCCTGTGCTTCGGAATAAAAACCTCAGCACAGGCGTGTTCCTCAATTGATGCTCCTCGCGTTGAGCGAGGAGCATATCTCGCGAGAAAGAATGCGAAACAATAACTCTGGTGCGAAATTTTATGTGAGCACCAGAGTTATTGTAGTTCTATTTTATCTTTCTTTTATTTTTTAGACTGCAAATATCTTTAAATTATCTTTTCAATATCATAAACAAAATTTGCACAACTTCTCTGTCACAAATAAACATTTAAACTCTTCTCAGTTCTGTTTTTCTTCATGACAACGTCATTTATCTCCCGCACGATGTGCACACAGCATCCAGACAACATCTCTCTTCCTTTTTTTGCCCAAAACGCTGTGCTTGCAGGCGATGATGAAATCAAAGAAGCATTCTACTCCTTCAGCCACATCGGCAGCAACGAACAGCTCTGGGATTGCGAGGGAAAAGAGGTAGACAATTTTGTCGTCAAGAAATTATTGACTTCCTACGAACCATATTTTCGCAGGCATGTGCTCGGAAAAGATAAACATCTCACGATTCGCGTTCCAAACCCCGCAGTTGAAAAAAATGAAGCAAAGATTGTTCTTGAAGTTCTTGAAAGTATTCCCCGCAACTTTGATGTGAACAACGCGTTTTATCAGGATGACACTCCTCCCATTACAGAAGTTTTTGTTCCCATGGTCACGAAAGCAGAAGACGTGATTCGCATGAAAGAATATTACAAGCGGTTTGTTGTTGGCAAAAAAATACTGCCAGTTACTACAGGAGACATTACTGTCGGCGAATGGATCGGGAAATTTAAACCAGACGATATTTCTGTCACTCCTCTTCTCGAAGATAAAGAAAGCATGCTCAACGTTGCTTCCATTGTTGAGAAATATGTGACTTCTCAAAAGATTACTGGTCATCAACGCGTCTGGTTTGCGCGCAGCGATCCCGCACTCAATTATTCTTCCACCGCAACTGTGCTTATTGAAAAAATCGCGCTCCAACGGCTTCATCAGTTACAAGAGAAACTCTCTGTTGATTTTTATCCCATTCTTGGTTGCGGGAGCGCGCCATTCAGAGGGAACATGCGTCCTCAAACTGTCGCGAGCACGCTGAAAGCATATCCAAGCGTGCAGACATTTACCCTGCAGTCTTCATTCCGCTATGATCATCCTATTCGCGAAGTCCGAGATGCTGTTGATATCTTAAATGAAACAAAACGCAGCCACCCTCTTCTTGTCGAAGAAGAGAAAATACTTGCACTTATTGAGAAAATGGAAAAAGCGTATCAAAAACAAGTTGCATTACTCGCGCCTATGATTAACAAATTGTCTGTCCATGTTCCTTCCCGTCGAAAACGAAAACTTCATGTTGGATTGTTTGGATATTCCCGCAGTCAAGGATCTCTCCAGTTACCCCGCGCAATTCCTTTTGTTTGTTCTCTTTATTCTGTCGGACTTCCTCCAGAAATTCTCGGGCTCGACGCTGTGGATTCTAAAGATGTGGAAACTATTGAAACAGTCTATCCTTCGTTTCAGAAAGATTATCAGTCTTTCATGCCCTACTTGAATGAAGACAATCTGAAATATTTGCCGCGTGAATTCGCTTCTGTTGTTGCACATGTCAAAAAATTGTTTCCCTATGAAGAGAATCATGCGCACAAGAAAATCACTTCTATTATCATGCAGGATCTTGGAAACGAAAATATGCAGCTTGTCAAAGAGAACATGGAACGCGCCGCGTTTGTCCGCGGATTTTTGGGTTGATTGATACTGTCTTTTCTATCCTTATATATTCCTGCTTTTCCTTAAAGGTGTAGGATTTTCTTTATAGTTTCTCTTTGTTTTTCACTACCGCAGGGTGTAAAATTTATATATTACTTATGTTCTCTATTCATTTATGACTACCCCGCATCCTTATTTAATTGAGCAGGTTTGTTCTGGTGAGATTCCTGTACTTCCTCCAAGCAAAAAAAAATATGCTCTTCTTATTCGTTCAGGATCAACAATGGGCGGTGCATCTCTTTCCTCCACAATTCTTAACTTAGTCAGTCATCATGATTATCACAATATTGAAATTATTGAACCTTGTGGAAGTCCAGGTTTTGATGGGAGCGGATTTGCTCAACGTGTCGCATATATTCCCCGGCTTTGCGAAAGAATTCGCGAATTAGCAAAAGATATTGCAGAGGATAGTATTCTTCAGATTTCTTATTTTGGTCCTCTCGTGAGAGATGGTTCAGATTTTATTATTCCCTCTTCTGATGGAAATGTTCGAGGACGTGATTTAATTTCTTCATTGGCTTTTGTCGCTTCCCATTCTAATATTCATTATGTCGGCTCAGAGGGTCAATATGCAGGGAACTTTGCCCGACTCATCGCAGGAATAGAACATGCTGATCTTGGAGCGCGCCATATTGCTGTTTCTCCTTCTATTCCAGATGCAGTTGATGAAGCATATTATTCTCGACGTGCTTTTCACGAACAATTTTTTGGGAGATCACGCCATAGTTCTCTTGATGCGCGTTTTCGCGCTTCTGCACAAAAACAAGCAGAAGCAGCTTTTTCTCATGGATTGCCTTCTTCTCATGCGTATCTTGCATATGGTCAGGTTTCTCCACTCCATGCTTGTCTTTAATTCTCCAGAACTTTCTTCGCCAGCGCTAATCCCAACGGCGTGACCAAATCTGTATTTTGTTTCTTCAACTGCTCTTCTGCGTCTTTCCAGGAATATTCAAAGACAGAAAGCGTTTCCAACTCGTCCAATTTTGGTTCACTTGTCTTTTCACATTCTTCCGCGAGAAAAAAATGATAGTAATGCGTGAGTCGTCCTGGTGATCCTGCGAATTTTCCTAATGGCGTCCATTTTTTTGAGGTGTAGCCTGTTTCTTCCTGCAATTCTCGTTTCGCTGCAGCAAATGGCTCCTCTCCTTTGTCAATGTAGCCGCAGGGAAGCTGGAGAATTTCATGCTGGACTCCATGCTTGTATTCTTTGACTAACACTACTTTCTTCTCTTTCTTATTTTGTTCTTCTTTTTCTTTTGTGATTGCAATAACACAACTCACATCCTGAATTTCCATGACATAATATTCGTCAATCTTTTTTCCTGTCTGCGTGATGCAGCTTTCTTTTCGCAGCGCAATCCAATTATTTTTTTCGAGATATTGTGTTGTTAGGGTTTTCCATTTGGTCATAGTGTTGAAATTCCTTTCCTCTTTATATTGTTTCTTTATTTTATTATTGACCACAATAATTATTTTTTGATATAATAATAATAATATGAAGATACTTTGGGCTTTGCTCAAAGGATTACTAACGTGTTCGTTAGAAATACCTATGCGATGCTAGTTCGTGTACTTTTTCTGCAAGTTCGTGTGAAAAAATTTAGTTTGTGAAAAGAATCCACATCAAAAATCCGCACAACTCCAATCAGTTACTAAAATTTATAAACCACTCCACAGAACTACACTCCATGAAACTCTACAAAACATCATATCAAGGAAATCCTAATGTTGGTCTTTATGGTTTTGCGACAGACAATTATTGTCTGCTCGCTCCAGAATTTCCGCCAGAACAAGTCAAAAAAATAGAAGAAGCACTCCACGTTCCCGCCTATCAAATCCGCGTTGCAAACAGTTCGCTTCTCGGCGCGCTTGTCACAGGAAACGATACTGTGCTTCTTATTCCATCCATTGTTCGCGAGGATGAACTTTTCCGTCTCAAACAACTCAAAATCCCATATCATATCATTTCCACAAAATTGACTGCTCTCGGCAATAACATTTTATGCAACAACAATGGCGCGCTTGTCAATCGCGATTACAGCGCTGACACCAAGAAAATTATTCGTCAAGCACTCAACGTCACGCTTCATCCTGGAGAAATTGCGGACACGACAGTTCCAGGAAGCTGCGTTGTGCATAACAAAAAAGCCGCTGTCATCCACGCTTTTGCAACTCAAGAACAAATCAAAGAAGTTGAAGATTTGCTTGGCGTGACTTGCGTCAAAGCAACAGCGAACTTTGGAAGCCCCTATCTCCGCAGCGGCGTTATTGCAAATTCCTTTGGAATGGTTATTGGCGAGAATTCTACAGGAATTGAAATTGAAAACATTTATGAAGCTTTAGGATTCTTAGACCAGAATGAATAATCCAATCATTTTTGTCACGTTCTTCATTTCTTCTATCGGACTCTTTATAGGAAGCATTATTGATCTCAAGACTCGTGAAATCCCTGATATGCTCAGCTTTGGACTTCTTGCGCTCGGATTTGGAATTTCTATCATTGCTTCTCTGTTTTATGTGGATTTTTCTTATATTATTTCTTCTCTGCTTGGCTTTTTATTTTGCTTTCTTTTTTCGCTCATTATGTTTTACACCGGACAGTGGGGCGGCGGAGACGCGAAAATGCTCATGGCATTAGGCGCATTGATTGGATTTTCTCTCCAAGATGTTCTTTCGCTTTTCTCTTTTTCTTATTTTTCTTCTTCACTTTTGTTTTCTTCATTTTCTGTGTTCCTTACTTCTTTTCCGTTTCTCGTTGTTTTTCTCTTGCTTGTCTTTTTTGTTGGAGGATTGTATGGTCTTGTCTGGCTTCTTGCACTCCTTCTTATTCATAGAAAAACATTCTTTCCAAAATACGCTGCTTTTCTTCTTTCCTCTGCTCAAAAAAAACAGCAGTTGATTTTATGGAGCATTGCAATTATTCTTGTTCTTTCTTCTTTTTTCTTCTTTGATCTCTCTTTTTTCATTGCATTCCTTGTCTGCCTTTTCCTTGTTTTGTTTCTCTCTTATGCGTATCCCATCATTAAAATTCTCGAAGAAATCGCGTTTGTCAAAGAAATTCCCGTTTCTTTGGTTACAGAAGGCGACTGGCTTTCTGAAGATGTTATTGTTCATGGAGAAACTATCGCCAGAAAAAGAGATCTTGGCATTTCTTCTGAACAGCTTCAACGGCTGCACGTTCTTGCTCATGAAGGCAAAATCAAGAAGGTGAAAGTCAAGTATGGGATTCCATTTGTGCCGAGCTTTTTTATCGCGTTTATCGTTTGTGTTTGGTTGTTTTTTTTCTAAAGTTCTCTAAAAAAAACACGCACAAGGAAAAGCGCAAATACCCTAACTTGCATCACGAGATTGGAACAAGCATCGCTGAAGTATCTTTATGTAATTATTAAAAAAACCAAAAAAATAAATAAAAATTATTGTGTTCGCCGGGCGATGCGTGTTCTACCTACGCAGCGAGGTGAATCAAAAGTATTCAGTTCATGAGAAAGCAACGATAAGTGAAAAATAATCTCATTTAACCTTTAGAATTGGAGATAATTATACATTTAGAATCCCAAAAGAGTTCACGCAACAGGTGAGCAAAAGAAAAATTGAGATCATTCCTTTGGGCGCTAAAGAATTTTGTGCGTCTGTGGAATAATAAGGAAATCTAAGAAAATAATGTTTGTGATGAGTAAAACTTTATATATAACTTTATGTTACATGCAGTATATGGAAGCAATGACAAAGACGAGGAAGATAGGCGGATCTTTGATAGTTACCATTCCTCAACTTATTGTAAAACATGAAAGTTTAAGAGAAAATCAAATTATAACAATTGAGGTAAAGAAAATAAAGAAGAGCGGGTTTGGAATCTCACGCGGATTATCTCCTTTTTCTAAAGAAGACAAGTTTAGAGGACAGTTAGAAGACAATGGCTAAATTTGTCATAGATGCATATGCTTGGGTTGAATATTTTAATGGAACTACTTTAGGTGAAAAAGTAAAAAAGATAATCGAAAATCCATCTCATACTATTTATACAAATATCATTACTATTGCTGAATTATCAAGTTATTTTGGGAAGCGTGGATATAGTTTTGAAGAACCTAAAAAAATACTTCTTTCTTTATCTACTATTTACACTCCTACTGTAGAATTTGCAGAAGAAGTTGGAGCGCTTCATGCAACTATTAAAAAAGAGAGAAAACATATAGGATTGGCAGATATTTTTGTTTTATCAACTGCAAAAAAGTTAGAAGCAAAGGTAGTTACAGGAGACGAAGATTTTCGCGGATTGAAAGAGGCTCTTATGATAAAATGAGTTAACCACACTTCTTAATTCTTCTTTTCCTTCATAGGTTGTTGCCACTCGTGGCGTTCCAGTTATCTCCGCAACAACATATCGGTCTAAACCAAACTCAAAAAGTTGTCTGAATTCGTCAGTAGGATCTCCTGCTTCTGTTTCTTGATGTCCTTTTTCGTGTTTCATATTTCTCTTATTCCGCAAAAATAAAATATGACGTCTCAAAACTTCCAAAATATTATATTTTAGTGCATTTACAGTTCACGCCAACCCAATCTGTTCCATGACCTTTTCCTTGTCAAACGGCTGCAGATCATTATATCCCTGTCCTGTGCCGATGTATATGATCGGTTTCTTGGTCACATAACTGATAGACAATGCAGCGCCGCCTTTCTCGTCGACATCCGCCTTCGCAAGAACTATTCCATCAATCCCAATCGCTTCATGAAATTTTCTTGCCTGATCCACACAATCATTTCCTGTAATTGCTTCTCCAATGAAGATTTTGAGATCTGGTTTTGTGACTCGAATTATTTTTTTCATTTCATCCATCAAATTGACATTGCTATGCAGTCTTCCTGCTGTGTCGATAAGAACGCAGTCAACATTATGCGCTTGCGCGTATTTAATTGCGTCAAATCCAACTGCAGCTGGATCTGAACCATAATCATGTTTAATCATTTTAATGTGCAATCTGTTTGCGTGCTCTTCAAGCTGCTGAATCGCCGCTGCGCGGAAGGTATCTCCTGCTGCAATCACGCAGCTCAAGTTATTCTCCTTTAACTTATGCGCCATTTTTGCAATCGTAGTTGTTTTTCCAGACCCGTTAATGCCGACAAAAACAATAACAAACGGCTTTTTCTCTTTTACTCTTTCTATAAAGTCAATGCCTGGCACGTCAAATGTCTGCTCCACAGATTTTTGCAATGATCTGAGGATAATATCATTGATTTCTCCTCTTAAAATCTTCTTTTCCACAAGGTCTTTTTTGAGGTTCTGCTTCATTAATTCTATAACCTCCACCGCGACATTATTTTCGAGGAGCACCATTTCAAGCTCCCAGAATAACTCCTCAAATTTTTCCTCTGACAATGATGTTTTGAATATGGTATTTTTTAATGCGCTAAAAAATCCTGATTCTTCTTTTTCTTCTTCGACAGTTTCTCTTTTTGTTTCTTCATGATTTGTCCCTGGCTTTTCCTGAATCTCAAAAATTGTTTCTCCTTCTTCAGTTTCTGTGACGACAGGGATTATTTCCTCTTCTGGTTCTTCTTTCGCTGCTTTTTCTTCCTGCTCTTTCTTTTCTTTAAACGCTTCTTCAAATTCTTTAAGTTCATCCTCTGATGTCTCAAATGGTTTTGCTGCACTTTCCTTTTCTTCTTCTCTCTCTTCTTTTGCGGTAAACTTCTCTTTTAATCGCGCAAAAAATCCTTTCTGTTCCTCTTTTGATTTTTCTTCCATTTGAAACTCTTTCTGAGTTTCTACTGCAGTGCGAACCTTTGATTTGGAATGTTTCTTCTCTTCTTTTTGTTTTATTTCTTTACTCTGTTTCTCTGCTTTATTCTTTGTTTCCTTCTCCTCTGCTTTTTTTGCAGTTATTCTTTCTATCTCTTTCTCCCCTTCTTTAATTTTCCTTGCAAGAACTTCTTTCTGAACTTCTTTCCTTTCTGCTTGAGCTGGAAATTTTTCCTCTACTTCTATTTTCTTTTCTACAACATCAACATGTTTCTTCTCGAGAATAACTTCTTCCTTTGGTTTTGGAACTTCTTTCTCTTTTGTAAACTTTTCTTTAAGTTTGCTGAAAAATCCCTTCTTTTCTTCCTTTTCTTTTTTTATCTCTTCAATGATTTCTTTCTTCTGCTCTTCTGTCGGTTCAACTTTCTCTGTTGCTTTGTCTACTTCTTTCGTGAACTTCTCAACAGTCTGCTTCAGCTTTTCTTTCAAAAATCCAAACATTAAAAAAATTCATGCATTCGAACAGCGGCTTGGGGCAGTTCACTTCGTTCCTGCCTGATACGTGTTCTCATGAAGAATTTTTCACCTCTCCAATTTTTTTCTTTCATTGTATTTTTATTCATTCTTCTTCTTAACTTCCTATTCTTCTTTTGTCAATGCCATTAACTCTGTCTCTATTCGCTGCTGATGAATAAGGAGGATTTGTATGTTTTGCTGCATTGTCTTTTCATATCCATTAATTTCATTCTGCTGCTTTTGAATTAACGCGACCGCGTCCTTCATATTTTTCGGGACAACAACATTGTCGCCTACATTCATCAGCACTTCATTTGTCTCTTTAATCTCTGCCTTAACAAAAATACCTGAACTAATCGGGACAAACATTTCACTTCCGACTTTTGTCTCCTGAATCGCATGAACTGCTTCTTTTAATGTTTCAAGTTCTTCTGTCTGTTTTTTAAGCGTTTCACTCTGCTCGCTCATCTTTCCTAATTGTTCCTGCAGCATTTGATACTCCATATATTTTTCCTGCAATGCCTGCTGGAGCTCTTCTTGTGATTGTTTCTGTTTTGTGATTTCTTCTTTCTTTGTCTCTTTTTTCATGATTGTTCCCTCGATGTTCTTTTTCTTATTTTCTTTTCTAGTGCGTGAGTTGTACGAGTGCCATAAAATAGTGACTTACTCATTTCATCTGAAGATTACCAAGCCCAGGAATCTTTCCTCCCATTCTTTTCATCATCTTTTCCATGCCTTTCGCAGACCCTGCGCCGCCAAACATCTTCGTCATCTTCTTCGCCTGACGATACTGCTTGAGCAGCTCACTCACTTCAGTTGTCTCTGTTCCAGATCCTTTCGCAATCCGCTGCATTCTACTGCTATCAAGCAACTCTGGATCTTCCAACTCTTTCTTCGTACAACTATTAAGTATATACTTCCATTTCTTTAATTTCTTTTCCTGAACACTAATCATATCCTTTGGCAGCTGCAACTGCCCCATGCCCGGAATCATTTCCATCAGCTTTCCAAGCGATCCCATCTTGCCCATCGTTTCCATCTGCTGATATAAATCTACAAGATTAAATTTTCCACTCAAGAATTTCTTGCTCATGTCCTGCGCGTCTTCTTCTGTCACCGCTTCTTTTGCTTTTTCGAGAAGCGCTTCAAGGTCTCCCATGCCCAATAATCTGCCGACGAAATTCTTCGGCTTAAATTCCTCAAACGCATCAATCTTCTCTCCAACGCCAATAAATTTGACTGGCGCTCCTGTAACCGCGCACGCAATCAAGGAACCTCCGCCTTTCGCAGTTCCGTCGAGCTTTGTAATTATTACTCCAGTCACTTTACAGGTCTCATGGAACGCATGCGCCTGCTTCTCTGCTGCCTGTCCAATATCGCCGCTCATCACTAAAAGCGTTTCATCTGGCTGGACAAACGCATTCATTTGCTTTAATTCATCAATAAGATCTTCGCTGAGCGCGTCTCTTCCCGCAGTATCCACAATCACTAAATCGTATTTCTTTAACTCTGGTTCAAATATTTTGTAGATTTTGATCGCGTCTTTTTCATTCTTCATTCCAAAGACATCCACATTAATCTGCGCGCCAAGTTGTTTGAGCTGATCATACGCAGCAGGACGCCAGGTGTCTGTCTGGATAAGCGCAACTTTGTTCCCCCGCTTCTGAAAAAACTTTGCAAGTTTTCCTGCTGTTGTTGTTTTTCCATTTCCAAACAATCCGCAGAGCATAATCTTGAACGGTTTTTTATTGACTTCAATTTTATGTCCTTCTCCTCCCAAAAATGCAGCAAGTTCTTCATAGACAATGTTAATGAGAAATTCTTTTTTTGTCAGACCTGCAGGAGGTTCTTGCTTTAATGCTCGCTCTTTAATTTTATTTGAAAGTTCAAAGACTAATTTGACATTGACATCAGACTGCAATAATGATCGCTGGATGTCTTTGACGAGTTCATTGATTAATTTTTCATCGACAAACATTGCTCCTGCAATCTTTGACAATGTAGACTTTAATGACTCGCCGAGTTTTTCAAGGACCATATATCGTCAGAAGCAAGAATGATTTTTAAAGCTATTGTAAAATTTTGAAAGAAATCACTTTTTGAAAATCATTCTGGTGATTTTTTTCAAAATTTGAATCACAACTTATTTTAACTTCTTCACTCTTTCTTCTTCTCATGCAAATCCTTCCTGACATTGAAATCGTCGATCTTGGTCTTTATTTTGTCAAACAGGATCTTCTCGCTCTTGGCGATGTCCACATCGGCTATGAAGAAGCACTCAACAAACAAGGAATACTTGTTCCAAGATTCGCGTTCAAGGAAATGATGGAAAAACTCGGGCAGATGATTCTTGCCACGCTAGCTCTTTCCAAAAAACAGAAAATCTCGACTATTCTTGTCAATGGAGACCTGAAACATGAGTTTGGAAAGATCAGCGAAACAGAATGGCGGCACACTGTTCGCTTTTTGAAATTATTACGGCAATATACTGATCACATTGTACTCGTCAAAGGAAATCATGACAAAATTCTTGAGCCGATCGCAAAAACAAAAGGATTGGATCTTGTTTCCTTCTATCAAGTTGCTGATGTTCTCTTTTTGCACGGTGATGTTGTCCTCGATGCCGCTTCTGAGAAATCGGTGAAGATTATTGTCATTGGACACGAACATCCTGCAGTTTCTCTGAATCAATGGCCGCGAACTGAAAAATACAAAGCATTTTTGCTTGGTAAATGGAGAAAGAGTAAGCTTACCCTTTCTTCTAAAAGAATAATTGTCATGCCTTCTTTTAGCTTAGTTACTGAAGGAACTGATGTTTTGAAAGAATCATTGTTGAGCCCATTTCTTCGCGGACAAAATCTTTCTTCTTTTGATTGCTTCATTATTGGAGATCAGTCGTATCACTTTGGGAAGTTGGGGAATCTGAGGAGAAGAAAATAGAAAGAATAAAACAAGAAAAAATCAAAAAAGAAATCAACAAAAGCTATTCTTCACTTCAGCCGTTTGCGTAACCATCTTTATATCCTTTAATGTAATATCCTCTCTGATATCTAATTAATTTCGCGTAATCAAGCTCCTGCGTGGTTGTCGTATATCGTGAGGATTTCCATGTATACGTATATGGATTGCTTCTTTTTCCTGCTGCCGCATCTGCCGCGCCAACATCATATCCAATCTGATAAATATACTGCGCATCTGTCAATTCTGTTGTTCTTTTTCCATTCTTTTCTCGTACTCCAATTTCATATCCTGCACGGTATCCTTTGATATATGATGCCTTGTCCGCGTGCGCCTTTTGCACGTCGCTTTTCTCGATCCCTGTTGGCAATTTATACCAGAAATTACTCTGATACTTTCCTGTATCATCATAGCGCGCATTTAAAATCCAATCGTAATTCAAAATGGTTTGCGGATTGCTTGCTTTTCCATCCAACGCATCACTGTATCCAAATTTATATCCTGTATCATACGCATTTTTCTTCTGCTCTGTTCCTGAAAGCTGTGAAGGAAGCGTACTTGTTTGCTTGGATGTTGTTTCTGTTGTCTTTGTTGGTTTTTGTTCATTCAAATAATATTCATATCCTTCTTTGTACTTCGCAATGAATGTTCCTCTGTTTTCAAGAATCCATTCATAGACATCTCTCACTGAACGTGATTCGTCTTTCGCAAGATCAGACATGATTTTCAACGGCGCTTTTGGATTGCCTTTGCTCGCGTCAGTATATCCAATTTGATACGCAAGATTTTCTATGCCTTGACTTGTATCCAATTCATCGAGATTCCATTTTGTGTATGTCACTATATTTGATTCAGTTATAGAACTTTCCTTGATAATTCCATATTCAGTCATGAAATCAGTGCTTACTTCTCTTTCTTTTTTATCATGCGAATCAACATATCCAATTTTGTATCCTGTCACATAACTTCCTTTATACAAATACGCCATTCCTGAGCAAAAATAATCAGGGTCATCTGTGTTCACACGCTTGTATTTTTGGAGAATGCTCAAAGGCGCGGATGGTTTATTATCTTTTTGGTCATCATAGCCGTTTGTATACCCGCAGTCATACGAAACATCTTCTGCGATTCCTCTGCTTCTGATCTCATTTAAAGATTCATATTCCACAGCAAACGCTGCTGCCGCAGTCATTAAAAGAAGAAGGAATATACTTCCCACAATTACCGCTACTTTTGTTTTTGCTATTTTGACCACCTTTACCTTGTTTTTTGTCTGCTGGTTTGAACAGGACATATTAATTTGCTTCAGAAGATTGAGGCGACGCTTCTATATAAAGATTATCTTTCACTCGGCTTTCTTTGATTTCTCTCTAAAACGCAATGTTTATATATTAAAAGCCGCCAAAAAACATCACGATGAAAAAGAGGGTGATTGGTTTCTGGATTTTATTGCTTCTGCTACTCTTTACGCTTTCTGTTTCTGCAAAACTTCTCATCACGAGTTATTGCGATGTCTCCTTAGAAACATGCAAATCACAGGATCAGGCCCTTGTTCTTCTTCAAAAGGATTATCCTTCTGACATTAAAGTCAATTATTTATATTATTTTGACACCTCGAACGCAAAAAGTTCCCTCGCGCAAATTGCTCTGGAATGCGCGAATCGTGAAAGCATGAAAGACGCGTACAAAACCTATCTTCAAGATCATCTCGGTGAAAAAGAAATTTCCCGAGACTCTCTCAAAAACTCTGCAGACGCAGTTGGTCTGGCCGCTGCAAATTTTACCTTTTGCCTAGATACACAGGAGACTGCATACGATGTTCTTGCAGAGATTGAGAACGCAGAAGAAGAAGGCGCAACAACTGTTCCATCTATTCGTTTTGGCACGGATATCTATACTGGTTCTCAAACCTATACCTCTTTACACACGCTTGTGAAAAAATATCTTGGCTTGACTGAAGCTGAATATCCAAAAGAGACAACGACAGAAACATCCTCTTCCACAGCATCAAGCTCTTCTGAAGCCCCTGCATCTTCAACTGAACAAACAATTCCATCAGGTTCTGAGACAAGTTCTGGAACAAAAGAGATGCAGAACATTGAACAAC
>JACRKI010000007.1 GCA_016215305.1 Candidatus Woesearchaeota archaeon
AAACACGCGCAAGCGGATACACTGCAACCATTCCTCTTTCCCTGCACATTGAACAAGGATGCTACAATTATAATATCGCTCTTGGAGAGGCGCTTACTTTTGATCAAAATACTCCATTGACTGTTTCCTTTACTCCAACAAGCTCTACAGAGTATAGTCTCTGCACAGAAACACCTGGCGTTATTCCTGTTGAGATTCAAAACCCAGGAGATATTATGAATGAATACAAACTCAGTGTTCAAGACGCAGAAAACTGGATTAGCCCAGCTGAAGGATATGTCCGATTACAAGGAATGAATGAACACATTTCCAGCATTGTCGTAAATAGCGCTGCTGCATCTCCTGGATGGTATTCTTTTGCATTGAAAGCAGACACGCTTCGCGGAGATCTCGAAAGCGTGATGCCATTTAGCGTGGAAATTAAAGATTGCTCCCAGAAAGGCATGGCTCCCTGGTTGAAATGGACACTTCTCTCTCTCCTTGCACTGGTTGTCTTTGCAATTATTCTTGTCGGCGTATTATTGTATAGACAGAAAAAGAAAGGAACAAGCAGCAAAGCGTTGAAAAAAGAACATCCTCTCATTCAGTGGATACACAAAAAAAGACACTTGCTTTGGATTTTATTGCCACTCCTCTTATTGATTCTTGCTGTTGCATGGTTTGCATATCCTATTGTCAAAGAAAAATATGCAGAAACACTTGCAAAAGGATTCAGTGTTGCTTCAACAGCAGCAACTGTTCAAACATTATTTTACAACTGGGCAACTGCATTGATTTTGCTCGCATTACTTTTATTCCTCGCGTTTTTAGTCTGGTGGTTTCAACTTCGTGACAAAAAGAGCGGTAAGAAAAAAGATATTTCAAAAAAAGCGAAAACAACAAGTTCCTTTTTCACCAAAGAACGCTGGGAAAAAGCCAAACCTTATTTGAAATGGCTTTGGATTATCTTTTTGCTATTGCTTCTTTTGAGTGGACTTGTCGCAGGATTATATTTCCTGTACATGAATTACAAAGAAGACGCATCCAAGTTTTTGAATCAAAATGCGAATACTTCTGAAGAGACGACAACAAACACTGAAAACGCAGACATGGACGCTTTGAAACAACAGCTTCAAGATTTACAAAATCAAATCGCGGAGAAAGAAAAACAAATCGCTGCACTGGATCAACAACTCGTTGAGATTGGAAACCAAGCTGCGCAAAATGCGAATCTCACTTCTCTGCAACAACAAGCATACGAAAACAAAATCACTGCGTTACAAAAACAGATTGACGATCTTGAAAAACAACTCGAAGAACTTCAACAACAAGAAAAAGACATTCTTGATGCGATTAGCGGCGTTGATAGTAAGATTCAGGGAGTAGATGATCACGTCACTGACCTTGACAATAAACTCTCTGCTCTTGAGGAACAAATTGCCGCACTCCAGAAGCTTATCGCAACGCTTTCTCTTGAGAAAGAAATAAGCAATACAACAAATAGAGAGCAGGTTATTAATGCAACCCAACAAGAGATTACTCATCTCCAACAGGAAAAGCAAAATATAACCCTTGAGCGAAAGAATTTAATATTATCATACGAAATTTTTGTTCCTCCCATTACGGATAATATCTACAAAACTGTTCTTCTCTTTGACACAAGTCTCAGTTCTCAGATTATGGAGAATGGAAAAACAAGATTTGAACGCGGCATAGAAGCTGCAGAGAAATATGTTCAAAAGAAAGGAGTGTATAGCATTATGATCGTTGGAAAAAACGCGATTATGATTCAACGAGACATCAGCAGCGCAAAGACATTGAAAATACTGCACTACCTTTCCCCGCTTGACACCCAATCCAATCTAGGAAGAGCATTATATGACGCAGAAGAAGACCTTCATGGCCAAAAAGGAAGAATTGTTTTAATCAGCGATCTTCTCACCACTGACGGCACTGATATTTACGCTATCCATGATAAATTAGAAAGAAAGGGAATTGATGTCGTGTTCATAAACATTGCACAACCAACTCCTGTTGAGGTTGAAACAACTCCAGAAGCAACAACTCCTTTAACTCAAGACAAAACTTCAGAAGAAACAACACAACAAACTCCATCCTTTGCAGTCGAGAGCCAAACTGCGGGAAGCTTTTTCATTGAGATTCCTGAAAATGCTGCATATGAACTTGACTTAAGCAGCTACTTTACTGACGCTGATGGAGATTCATTACTCTATAGCGTTCGCGCAGGAGAGCATCTTACTGCAACTGTTGTTGAATCTTCTGCCACTCTCATTCCTGAAAAAGATTGGATAGGAGAAACAACTATTGTTTTTACTGCAAATGATAAAAAAGGCGGCGTTGTCGAAAGTCCTGCAATTCTTGTTCGCGTTGTTCCTGCAGAAACAACAAGCATCTCTTCTCCAGTTGAAGATAATCCTGTTTCTGAACAAAAAGAAACAATTCCTACAAATGAACCTGAAAATACTTTGCCTGAAGCATCTTCCGACAATGCGAGCTATGTTCCCTGGATGATTCTCGGGTCAATTATTTTCTTGATTCTATTGTCTCTAATTATTGGCGCATTTGCAAAGAAGTATCATGAACCGCAGAATCATGAAGATCAAACATATGATCAAGAAAAAGAACATAAAGAGAAATAGGAGATTAGCTTTTTATACTGGTTCTGTTTCTTTTCCCCATAATGGGGACATAGTTTAACCTGGCTAGAACCGCCGCCTCCAGAGCGGCTAATCGGGGTTCAAATCCTCGTGTCCCCATTTTTTTATTCTACATAGTGAATCTTATCTTTTAGAGGATTTGAACACACACAAAAATTCTTTGGAATTTTTGGTGCCACGCTCACTGCGTTCGGTGGAATCCTCGTGTCCCCATTTTCTTATGATTATTTTCAATCTTAATAAAAATAAAATAATAATTACTGGACAGCGGGTTAGCGTTGCTAGGCGAATCTTACGCGTTGCTCGTGCATGTGTTTTACTTTTTTTACAAAAATCCAAAACATTAAATAAACAAGAAAAAGAAAGAACTTTATGAAGAAAGGATTTGCATCCATAGAACTCATTCGCGTGGTGAAAGAACTTCGCGAACGACTCATCAACGGCAAAATAAATCAGATTTATGTTGACTTTGACCGCGTTGGGAACACAAAAAAAGAACTTCTCTTTGAATGCTACGTGCCAAACAAAGGAAAACAAATCCTTCGCGTCTTGCTGCCTTCACTTATCTATATTACTGCAACAAAACCACAAACTCCTGAAAAACCAGATGGATACTGCCTCTACCTCCGCAAATATCTCAAAAACGCGCGCATTGTTTCTATTGAACAACTCGGAGCAGAGAGAATTCTCAAATTCATCGTTGAAGCAAAAGACCTGACAAAGACAGAGTATACTCCCCTCACCTACCATATTTATTTTGAGCTTTTCAGCAAAGGAAATATGATCTTTGCTAACGCCAACGATATTATCCTTTCACCGCTTGAGGTGCAGGAATGGAGCGATCGTGTCGTGAAACCAAAACAGCCATACACTCACCCAAAACAAGAATACAACATTTTCAAAATGGAAGAAGCTGATTTTATTGCCGCTGTAGAAAAAAGCACCAAAGAAAGCATTGTCACAACCCTCGCACTCGATCTTGGTCTTGGGGGGATTTATGCAGAAGAGATTTGCGCACGAGCTGCCGTTCCAAAAGACAAGAAACCAACAAAAGAAGAGCTTCACTATTTGTATGACGCGCTTCAAAAGCTTTTGAAAGATCTCAAAGAAAGCAAGCCGCTTCTCATCAAAGAAGAAAATAAAATTGTGGATGTCTATCCCTGCGCAATTCAAAAATATGCAGGAATACAGGAAGAATGCTCATTTTTGGAAGCGGTTGACAAATCTGTTCCTCAGACTGCTGCTGCTGCTTTCTCTCCCTCTCAAAAGACAGAGGATAAAACGCTGCAGAAACTTCAAACCATGATCCGTATGCAAGAAGCACAGATTAAAACATGCGAACAAGAATATGACGAAAATAAGAAAAAAGGGGATTTTATCTACGAAAAATATAAACAAATAGAAGATATTCTCACGCAATTCCATGAAGTGCGAAAAACAAAATCCTGGCAAGAGATCAAGAAAGCGGCAAAGCAACATGTGGTGATCAAGCAGATTAATGAGAAAAACCATGAAATAGTTGTGGAGCTTTAATTACAATTACTTCTTGACGTACTGTTGCTGAGGGCGATACTGATATTGCTGTGGATATGCAGGACGCTGAACTATTCCCCCTGTACTCGGTTTCTTTCCACGCATTTTATCCCACCACGCTTGCAGCTTGTCTTTGTATTTGTGACCAAGAATAATTGCAATAATCAAGAGGATAATAAAAATCCCTAAACCAATATACAGCCAGTTTGTTTTTGTTTCTTCCTTCACGATCGGCGCTACAGGGCATGCATCACATGGTCCGCCACAATCAATGCCGCGCTCTCCCTGATTCTTTATTTTATCATAACAGGTTGCTTCAGGCTGTTCACTGGTTACTGTTGTTTCTTCTTTTGGAGCAACATACGTGCACTTTTGTCTTGTGTCTGACTGATTCCCTTCAACTGTGCAGTTTCCTGCATAATAACAGATTCTGGTCTGGAAATTGTTTGATGCACAAGAACCCCAGGATTGACAATTCCATTTGTCAAAACATCCTTTTCCAGAACTCGTTGCTGATGTAGAAGATGATTTGCTTTTTGATTTTGAGGAACTGGAAGAACTACTTGTAGCTGAAGAGCTTGAAGTGGTAGAAGTGCTTGCATTTGTGGATGTGGCAGTTGAAGTTGTACTTAATGTTGTACTCTCATTCGCTGCTGTTGCAGGATCGTCTGCAAAATCAAGTTTTGTCACTCCTCCAATTGCAAAGGTTGCAGTGGTGATTGCGGTGCCATCCAAATAAAAAGTAATAGTATCTCCTTCTTCTGCGCCATCCATATCATCAGACGCTGCATCAACAAAAAAGATTGAATCATAGCCATAATATTTATTTGACTGAACACTCGTCGAATAACTTAAAGTTCCTACTTTTGCAGTTACTGTTGTTCCAGAACCAGCATAGCCATAAAATTGATGACCTACCTCTGGATAGGCAAGAGCAATTCCACTAAAAAGAACAATCAAAAATACAGACAACAAAACAGCCTTTCTCATGAGGTAATCTCTCCATCAGCTGTGAGATAAATCCAATATGCCCGCGTTGGCACAAGATTGTAATCATGCGTCAGATCTATCTTTTCAAGACCTCCCTGCGTTGTGGTAAACATCCACATGGACTCATAGTCCCCCGCAATACTCCAGAGGTATTCTTCATGCGGATGCTCACTATTTGCTGCTGTTCCAATGAGATTCCATCCTTCTTTCACTTTAATTGTTGTTGGTTCTCTCAAAGAAGTTTCAGTTTCCATGAGCGTTTGCAATGTGTCTTCTACATCTGAAAGTTTGAGCGTGTAATCGTTATTCATCACAAAAATATATGCTCTGCCTCCTTCAATATTATCAAGATCACCAGGAATACTGGTATCACTGTGCCAGACTTTCCACGTTCCATCATCATACGTGTAAATAGAATCTATTGCTGCTCGGAAATCGCTGCTGAAAATGTCTTCCACTGCATCATCAAGCTGCACTTCTGGGAAGGAGACATAATTCCATCCTTCTTTGAAATTTATTTCTGTAATATCTTGTTCACAGGATTGTGAGCAGCAAGTATATCCGCTGTCAAACCAATATCCCGCACACATTTCACTGCTTTCACAGGTATATCCACTCAGATCTGTGCATGATTGTATTGTTGGAGGCGGTGTTTGTGCTGTTGGTGTTCCTGCACAATCACTTGGGCAGACTGTGGACTCACCAGATTCACATATTTCATTTCCACAAATTGCGACATTGATTGGGATCGGACAGCCGCCGAGAAGCAACAAAAACGACAAAATTGAAATAAGCAAGAGTATTTTTTTGTTCATAACTGATTTTTACATTCAGGAATATATAAAGATTGCTAAATTAAGGGGAATAGAAATGGAAATAGAAAACAAGTCAAAGAAGACCATTCTTTCTGAAAATGCGCTTCTTTGTCCACAACTGTGGCAAAAAGCACGAGGACTGATGTTTCGCTCCCAACGCGACTTGGTTTTTGTGGAGAAGAAAGAAAAGCGCATTCCTCTTCACATGTGGTTTGTGTTTTATCCTATTGATATTGTTTATTGCGATGCTGAGAAGAGAGTTGTCGAGATGAAAGAAAACTTTTTGCCGTGGAAATTTTATTCTCCCCACACAAAAGCAATGTTTGTTCTTGAACTGAAAGCTGGAGCTATTGAAAAGACAAAAACTTCTGTCAACGATTTTCTTGCGTTTGTGTAGTTGTTTTACTGGTTGTTGAATTCACAATATCTCCTGCTTCATTCACTGTCTCCACGACGACTGTCTTTTCTTTGGTGACTTCTTTTGTCGTCGGAACAGTAGGCGTCCAATCTGTAATCTCAAAGAACATAATGAGTGCAATAAAGATGACAATGATGAGGGTAAATGTTCGCATGAAGGATTTGTTATGTTGGTGTATTTATATTTTTGTCTTGATTAAGTTGTATCTTCTATTTGTTATAGGAAAAAACACGAACGAACGAGACTTACACGCGCACTAGCATCGACATAATCGCCTTGCAACGCTCTGGCGTTGTCCAATA
>JACRKI010000096.1 GCA_016215305.1 Candidatus Woesearchaeota archaeon
CAAAACAAAACACGCGATATTCTCGAACACGTTGACATAGAAATTGAAGGAAACAAGATTAAGAGAATTGGAAAGAATATCTCTGCAAAAGAAAAACAATCTCAACCCATTGATTGCTCTGACAAAATTGTGATGCCGGGCCTCATTAATACACACACTCACATCGGCATGCACTCGTTGCGCGGGATTTGCGACGATGAAGAACTTCCTGCATGGCTCGATAAAGTCGTTGCTGCGGAAAAGAAATTTACGCCAAAACAAATCGAAGAAAACGCAGCGCACGCATGCGAGGAAATGCTGCTCTCTGGCACAACCACATTCGTGGAAATGTATACGCCGCTTGCACCTGTTTTTTCTGCTGTCAAAAAACAAAACATTCGCGCAATTTTATGCCCAGTGATTTACGGCTTTTTAGGAAATGTCAAAAAACAACTCACTGACGCAACAAAAATAATTGAACAAAAAGATTTTCCTTCTTCTCTCATTACATTTGGCTTGGGAGCGCACTCCATCTATACCTGCGATGAAGAAACGCTTCTCGCAATAAAAAAATACGCAAAAACAAAAAAATTATTGACGCCGATTCATCTCGCAGAAACACGAAAAGAACGATTCGACTGCTTTGACAAACACAAAAAACTTCCTGCAGACTATCTTGCAGCGCTCGGATTCCTTGACAAAAATACATTGCTTGTTCACAGCATCTGGTTAACCAAAGGAGAAATCCGTGTCATCAAACAGCACCACAGTTCTGCTGCGCATTGTCCTGTTTCCAACATGAAACTTTCTTCTGGCGGCGTAACTCCATTGATGGAAATGTTTGACGAAGAAGTTATTGTTGGACTCGGAACTGATTCTGTTGCTTCCAATAATTCTATGGATATGTTCAAGGAAATGATGATCTGCGGCTTATTGCACAAGCAGCATCGCTGGGATCCAAAAGCTGCGCCTGTTCAGAAATTGATTGACATGGCAACCATTGATGGCGCTGCCGCGATTGGCATGGAAAAAGATATCGGCTCACTTGAAGCGGGAAAGAAAGCAGACATTGTTTGTGTTGATGTTGTCTCTTCTCACTGGCCTTTGCATTCAGAAAATCTTTTGTCTCACCTTGTTTATGCAACCAATGGTTCTTATGTTTCTGATGTTGTTGTGGATGGAAAAGTTGCGATTAAGAATAAAAAAGTTTGCTGAGATTATTCATATTTTCTTCTATAGTGAGCTTACTTAGAATAATCATTTTGTGCTCCTGAACTGAGCACGAATCCTGCTGTGCCTCGAACAAATGCTCGGCACAGCAGGATTCCTCATGTGATGCTCCGAAGCGTTAAGCGAGGAGCTGCTTTCTAAAAAACAAGTAGCGAAACAAACACCCAGGTGCGACTGTTTTTAGGAGCACCTGAGTGTTTGCATCTTTGCATTTGTTATTTTTTCTTAAGAAAAGATTTATATAAGATAACTACTGAGAAGAATAACATGGTCGAATACAAACAAATTATTCTTGTCCGTCATGACTTAGATTTGCCAAAAGGAAAACTCGCCGCACAAGTCGGACACGCGTGTGTTGAAGCAGTGCTGCGCAGCGATAAAGCAATTGTCAAATCCTGGCGAGACGAAGGCATGAAGAAAATAGTTCTCAAAGTCAAAGACCTGAAAGAAATGAAAAAATACATGCAGCTCGCAAAAGACGCGGACATCGTGACTGCATTAATTACTGACGCCGGCAAAACTGTTGTTTCTCCCGGCACTGAAACCTGCTGCGCACTCGGTCCAGCGGACGAAGTTGATCTGGATTCTATTACAGGAGAGTTGAAGATGCTTTAATGTTTTTTTAATCTCTCGTCAATAAAATATCAAAAAACATTTCAAAAACTCTTTTTCCCTTTCGGAATTTCCGCAAATCTTCCGGAGAATCCTTCTTTTCTTGAAAATCTTTCGACGCAGCCGAAAGTCTTTCACAATTCCTGAAAAGTTTCCGACTTTTTGTCAAATACCTTTCTTAATAAGTTTCACCTACAGAATTGCGGGAGGGAAAAGCAGTGCGCGTCGTGACATCTTCGGATGCGATACAGCACATCTGTGGTGGATGCCCTCCCTTTTTTTTATTTTTTTTAAATTTATATTGTAAAAAACAAAAAGGTGAAACACATGAATAAGACAATACGAAACGGAATCGGCTTAGCTGCACTCGCTGCAACATGCGCAGCAGGAACTGGATACTCCAGACAACAACAATACACTTCTGAACAAGAAGTTCGGCAGCAACTCGAAGCAATAACCGCGTCTGGATATTTTTCTGTTATGGATGAGTACAGAAATGAACAAATAGACCAACACTCTACCCAATACATGAATGAACTGCAGAATGGCGCTCGCGTCGCTTTGAAACACGCGCCAAACGCAGTCTTTGAACTCGCTGTTGATCAATACGCTGAAGATGTCAACGAATATTTGGAGACAAGAATTTATGTGATGCAGCAAATGCAAGACAAAGGTGGATTCTCTTTCAATTATGATTTGAATCAGGATGAATGATGAAAGAATAAAAAATCCCAACTGGAGCAGAGCTCCGGGGTATTGAACCCATTTCAATCAATAACTGCGAGAAGTGATGAGACTATGGCGACAGAATATATTTATAGGGGGTGAGATACAATGATATACATGCTGCTGTTTTGGATGATTATTTTATTATTGATTATGTTTGTCGTACTGAACAAAATAACGCGCTGGAGAGGAAACTTCTCTGGCGTTATTGATTTTTTGGTTGTCTTTCAGGCGCTTTTGCTTATCCTTGCTCTTTTGACGCATGATCCCCTTTTTACTTCTCTGGGCGTTGAGCCTTGGTGGGAATTGACAGTTGGAGTACTTGCTGGAGGATTTGCTCTCTGGAAAGCATATTTCGATCCTTTGAAAAAGAAAGTATATTCTCTAGACAGAGAAATGGGAGAAGTCAAATCAGACATATCATCCATGAAAATAGATATTGCTTCCATAAAAAATAAAATAGAATGTCTCCCAAGGCTTGAGGCAGACATGGCTTTTATCAAAGAGAAGATAGTATCACGGTGAGATTTATGAACCACTTCATTAAAGAGAATTTTGAAAAAATCACTTTTTGAATCTCCGTCGAGTGATTTTTAACAAAATTCTCATTAGAGCCGCTTTGAATTCGACACAAAAATGAATTATTCAAAGCTCTCTAAAGAGAAAGTGATGAGGCTTTAATACTTCACAACCTTTAAAAACGATTTTTCATTTCTTTCTGCATGATTGGGGCAAAGTATTTTCAGCGATTTCATCGAGGTCATATAGTGATGTACGCGACTATTATTCTTGCAATCTTATTTGGCTGGGTTGCACATAGTATATACATTGATTACGCTGCGCCGCAGCGCGAGAATCCGCTTGTGCCTGGCAAAAGCAGTGTTTTGACAAAACTAAATAGCATGCTGACATTTTCTTCCGCAGAAATCATGTCGCCGCAGGATCACATTTCTGAAGACGCGATTCATGTTTCTGATGCTAATGTTGTTTTGGATATTCCCCACGCACAATGGAGCAGTTTTACGGACACCAACTCCATGGATCCTCTGCTTGATGTTGGCGCGAACGGCATTGAGATTATTCCTCACTCCGCTGATGATATTCATCTTGGAGACGTGATTAGTTACCAATCTGGCTCAGATATGGTGATTCATCGCGTGATTGGAATTGATTCTGACGATTCTGGAATTTATTACACCATCAAAGGAGACAACAATCCCATTGCTGACAATGTTCGTGTTCGATTTGCTGATGTAAGTGGGATTTTGGTGGCAGTGGTGTATTGAATAAAATCCTTGCATTCGCGTAAGCCAAGTACACTCACTTCGTTCGTGTAGGGCGACGCTCATGAAGGATTTTAAAAAAAGTAATCACTGCAACTCCTTCAACTTTTTCACAGCAACTTTTATATATAAGTTATACTGTATAACTTCATATGATTGAATGCGAAGCAATAATCAAGAAATGGGGCAATTCTTTTGGAGTTGTTCTTTCTAAACCATTTCTTAAAAAAAATAAACTCTCACCACATGATAAAATAAAGATAATTATTACAAAGGAGAGTAAGAAAAATGCAGCTCAAAAACTCTGGGGAGCGTTGCCTTTCTGGAAAACATCTTCTGATGATCTGGAAAAGTATGCTGATAAAGAGTTTGATTTGCCAGTATAGGTGCCACCATGTATTTCTTTGATACTTATGCTCTTTGGGAGCTTGTGAAGAAAAATCCAAAGTATGAAGCGTATAGCCGCACTAAAATTATTTGTTCTATTTTCAATGCATATGAATTTTATGTCACCCTCAGAAGGGAATTTGATGAAGCAACCGCAAAAGAATTTGTTTCTATTTTGGAAGATTGTGTTGTAGAAATCAGTGTGAATAATGTCATGGAAGCAGTGGAAATGAAAAAGAAATATAATAAACAAGATATCTCATTCATAGATTGTTTAGGATATATAAAAGCAAAAGAACTGGGAATGAAATTTCTTACCGGTGATAAAGAGTTTGAAACAATGACAAACGTTGAATTTGTAAAATAATTTAGTTCTCCAACTCCATCAACTTCTTCTTCACGTCATCCATGTGTCCAGTGACGCTGACTTTTTCCCAGACAAACGCAATCTTTCCGTCTAGAGAAATCAAGAACGTTGTTCGTGCGACGCCCATATACTTTCTACCATACATTGATTTTTCCTGCCAGACACCATACGCTTCAAGTGTTTTCTTTTCTGTGTCGCTGAGAAGAGTAATTTTCAATTTGTGCTTGTCAATAAATTTGCAATGGCTTTTGCCATCGTCTGGGCTGACTCCCAAAATGACTGCATTTAATTTCTTAAAATCTTCATACCCTTTTGTGAAATCAATTGCTTCGATTGTGCATCCTGGCGTGTCATCTTTTGGATAGAAATACAGGACTACATACTTTCCTTTGAAATCAGTCAATGAGGTTTCTTTTCCATTTTGGTCTTGCAAAGAAAACGCCGGCGCTTTTGTGTTTATGGCGGGGTATGACATTGGATCACCTTTTTGTTTTGGATTTTTTATGAATATATGTCTATTGATTTCCTTTTTTATTATATAGCTTGTGATTTTCAAAGAATAAA
>JACRKI010000098.1 GCA_016215305.1 Candidatus Woesearchaeota archaeon
CCACGGCGGATTTATACCTAAGAGTGCAGAAAGGATCTGGCGGCGTCTATATTGACACATTTCCATTGACAAAATTAGACACGCAGTTGAGCACAAGATTCGCGCAGCAGATTGCCTGCGATTTTCTCGACAAAGATTGCAGCAATTTTGATTTTTTTTACACGATTCGTTCTGACGCGACAATTATTGGCGGTCCGAGCGCGGGCGCGGCGCTGGCAGCTATGACTGTCGCGATGCTGGACAATCTCGAAATCAATGAATCAGTTGCAATTACAGGAACAATTAATGTTGGCGGTCTTATTGGTCCAGTGGGAAGTTTGATGAGCAAAATTGACGCGGCGCAAAAACAAGGCATCACAAAAGTGCTGATTCCCAAAGGAAGCAGGTATGAACCAAAGCCAGAGCAGAGTTATAATGAGCGTCTCCTTGATGCGAATGCTTCTTTTTATAGAAAAAATAATGAAACAAATGCAACAGATATTGACTTGTATGCGTATGGAGATGCGATTGGAATACAAGTGAAAGAAGTAGCGACATTGCAGGAAGCGGTGTCTGAAATCACTGGAAAACAATATAAGATCAATGACAATGAAATTATTCCAGATGGTTGGTATACAGCAACAATGGAGAATATTTCAGAAGACCTTTGTCAGAGAAGCAGAATATTGTTTACAGAATATCGAGGAATGAACAAAGAGAATGCAACTGAAAACCAGAAAAATAAAGACCTCTCTGAACAAATAACCAACGCGACTGTTCGCGCGGAAAATGCGTCAGCGTATGGAATGTATTATGTTGCGGCGAGTACGTGTTTTGGCACAAACATCAAAATAAATTATCTGATTCTGCAGCAGACAACGCAGGACAAAAACGCGACAATAAACATGACTATTGGTATTAACCAAACCCTTGCGGATCTCAAAGAGCAGACAAACAACGAGCAGTTGGAAACTATTACTGATTTGCAGACATATCTTGTGGTGAATGAACGATTGGGAGAGGCAGAAGAAACATTGCATGAGTTGTATATCAACTTTGGAATTAATTTGCAGGATGATCTTGCGTATGATTTTTCCTATGCGACAGAGCGGTTGTATAGTGCGCGGGTATGGTCAAGATTTTTCACAAATGATGGAAAAAAATTGGAGTTGGATACAGATGCGTTGAAGGATTCTTGTACGCAAAAGCTCGCGGAAGCGCAGGAAAGATATCAATATGTTCGTTTGATTACAGACCAGCCAATGGATGCTATTGTTGGTTATTTGGATCGCGCGAATCAGCAGTATGATGATAAAAATTATATTCTCTGCCTTGATCTTGCGAGCAGGGCAAAAGCAAATCTGGATATTCTGATGAGTTTGTTTGGTGTTGCTGACGAGAAGCAGTTGACAGAGCTTGTGGATGAGCGGTTGAAGCTGGTGAGGGAAGTATTGAATAAAGAGCAGCAGAAGGGATATTTCCCGATGTTAGGGTATAGTTATTATGAGTATGCGGCGTTCTTGAAAAACACTGATCCGTATTCTGCGTTAATTTACTCGCATTACGCGTTGGAATTTAGTAATCTTGACATGTATTTCAAAGAAAAGAAATCATTTTCTTTTTCGTTTCCTGATAGAGAGAATATGTTGTATTTTCTGTTGGGTTTTGGCGCGGGAATGGCGTGTTATGGTATTTTCCTTTTGCTGATGAAATGGGAGTTTTAGATGGTTCTTCTGCTCCGGATACTATTTGTGGTTCTTCTGGGTTGGATATAGACCATCTTTGCAGTGAAATATTTCCTAAATATATGCGTGGCTTAGATGAAAAAACATTTGCAAGAGCGCAGGCAAAAATGTATGTTGGTGTCACGGATATAGACACTGCGCAATTTGGATATCTCCCGGTGACTTCTCCTGCGCATCTTATTGACAGATTGCATACCACAATGGCGTTGCCCTGCTGATATGGCGCTTTTGATATTGTGGGTCCGAGAAAATTAGTGGATGCGTTTATTGATCCACTGCCTTTTGATCATTTCAGGAATCCAGAACAAATGGAATATTTGATTATGGTGGTGACCGCGCCAAAAGATCAGGAGAAAGATCTTGGGCGTGTCGAGAGAGTGTATTTGGCGCTTTGTCATGCGTTAGGGAGAGGAGTGAATGAAACAATGTATCATGCGTTGATCAACAGAAATAGAACGTTCCAGGAAAAGTATGATAAACTCCTCCTCTTTCAAAAGCAGCACGGACGAACAGTTATTATTCAGCCAGAGCATGCGCTTCCTGCTGATGCGACGTGTAAAGATGTGAATAAAGTTGAAGCGACACGACTGCAGGGATACAGGGATGCGTATGCGCAAAAGAAAATGTTAGAAGAAACATGCTTGTCAAAAGCGGCGTAAGTTATTTTTTGCAGGAAATCCAATTCCAATATTCTCTTTCTGCGGGAAGTGTTCTGGGACTAACACAGACAAGTCTTCGGTTTGGAATGTGATCTTTATTTAAGAAAGCCATTCTATCTTCTGTTTCATCATAGAGGATTCCTTGACTTTCTTCACAAATAATACGAGCGGCATGCAATGCGTAGCGCGTTGCCTCCGCGACGCATTCTTCAGGCGCTTGAAATGTTGTTTGGTACAATCTTTTTCCTTTGCCAAGTGCAAGAATTTTCCAAAATAACAATTCTTCAGGAAACCATAACGCTATCTCAGGATGTTGCGTAAATATCTGATACATTCTTTTATCAGCGTGTAAATTGTTTTGATCTCTCTCAATCTTTTGAAATAATTTATGGCAGGCAATAAGTGCATAGTGTCTGTCAACAGCCTCAGCAACAAGATCATCAATAAATGATTGGTCACTATCCTCTATGATTGGAGTGGTGTACATTTTAGGTATTGTCGGGAGAGAAACAACATATCGCGGAGATGCTCTGCCAGTTGGAAATGAGACATATTGTCTTACTCCATTGTACCCAGATAAATGATCAGCTCTTGATCCAACAAGAATGTCGAGAGGAGGAGTGGTTAATGTATAGAGATCAAATAAATGCCGGAGTTCGTTTATTTTTTGTATCATTTTTGGTTTAAAATGTCTGAAACAAAGAAAAGGGTATTAATTCTTTCTGATTGTTCCATGTGAGAGTGTGCAGAAAACCCGTACAACGCCCCCCTTGCGGAGGGCATTGCTCGGGAAAAGAGGTGATTAGAAAACTGATTCCCCCAAACATGTTATTTACTGTAGAGTAGGAATAAGTTATATTTAAAGGTTATGGTCTGTTTACTACTCTGGAGTGGAAGAAGAAATGATAATTGGAACAATAAGCAACAGAAATCCACTCCCCAGCAAAAGTTTTTGATTCTAAATCACTTTCTCACGAACAAAGAACACTGAATCGCCTAGCACCGCTAACTTGACCACAATAATTATTTTTTCAAAATTCTCTTTACATGGGAACTCGGCGAAAGCCCCGCACTTCAGTGCGGGGATGAAGCCGTTAGTTCACATGTCTGATAATCCCGACGGCAAAGCCCACGCTTTTAAGCGTGGGATACGCCGTCTGGGATTATCTTTACTTATATACCATAATTTCCCCGATCAGATGACAATCTATAAAAAACAGCGACGTTTGCTCTCTTTGTATGCTCAGGTTTCTCAAAAAAATATTCCAAAAGGAAGAGGTAGAGGTTATTATTCCAAAAGAAACAATCGCTTTTGCGGAAATAGGAATATGGTTTGAGAAGAACAGCAGTCATAACGCAAAGAGCATTTGGGAAAGCGCAGAGCCGATTCTTGAGAAAATTGAAGACACGATTTTCGCGGCAAGAGCAAATCTGAATAAGCTCGAGCATGCGGAGTTGCGAAATAAAAACATTGGAGGAAGAGAGCTTGAGATTATGAAAGGAAATCGGTCCTCATATATCAAGAGAACAGAGCAGTTTTTCTCAACATTAGCGTCGCTTTATGATAAAGAAGACAGAGAAAAAATGACGTATAAAGTTCTCAAACATTTTGTTCAAAAGTATCAGGAAGAATTGAAAGTGTATCACACTGTTACTTTAAAGCCCTATGCGGTATTGCAGCATTTTTTCGCCAATGAGAGTTATACTGTCGCAAAAAACATCAAAGAGTTAGATGAAGAAATGAAAAAATTGGATATGTTGCTTCAGAAACAGAGTACAGAGTGCCAAGAAGAAATCCATGAGTTGATTGATGAACTCAAAAAGAAAAGACAGGAAGAAGAGAATCTTAAAAAACAAAAAGCAGAACAAGAAGAAGAACTCCAGCGATTGCGTGATCTCCAGCAGGGCGCGGAAGATAAAAAAACAAAAGCAGAGCAGTCTGACAACTATCACAAATATCTGAAAGCAAAAGAACATCTGGGGGAACAGGAGAGAAAATGCAAAGAGCATGTCATTCAATTGCAGCATTCATTCTCAGTGATTGAGAAAGCGCTCCGGAAATACGCGAAAGAGAACCCAGAACAGGAACAGGTGGTGCAGGAATATTGCGAAGATCCAGCCGCTGCGCTTGAAAAAGATGCAGAGCTAAAAATTACTTCTATCCTCGACATGCTGAGGCAAAAATTAGAAAAAGATGAGCTTGACATAAAAGACGACAAAAAAGAGAAGACAATGCTTGAATTGGTAAATCTGACAAAATCATTTTTTGAAACTTGGCTGAAAGAATACAAAAAAATGCAGGAAACGAATAAGGCAAGAGAAGCGATTCTTCATGTGGATGTCGCGCTGCAGGAGTATAAAGAAGCCGAGTATATGGTGGCGGCGTATAAAGAGAAAGCAGAGCATATGAACAAGCAGGTGCAGGAAAAAGAAGAGCAGATTATTCGTTTGAAAATTTTAGATGCAAAGAGTGAATTAGAAAAAGAGATGAGTGTTGCGTTGAGAAGAGAGATTGAGATTCAGATGTGAGTATCAAACAAAATAAACAACGCCATACGCAATCATCGTCACCACCACAAACTGCCAATACGCGCTAAAAATAGTTTTGAAAAGTTCTTTGTTGAAAACCAATCTCTTCTCTTTCACAAACGAAGCAAGAATTCGCAAAGTCATCACGCCTGTTGCGGCGAAAACAAGCACAGTGCAGAGGAAAAAAGCAGTTTTATTCTCTGTTGCCAAAAATAACACAAGTGGTGCGATGAAAAAAAACCATTCTCTCTGTTTTTGAAGGAGAGCAAGAATCGCGTACGATCCTCCAGTGACTGCGAAAGGAATCCATTTCTCAATAAGAAGAAGGGGAAGCGCAAATGTCGCGGCGAAAAGAAACAAAGACAGAAATCCTAATTGTTTTTGATATAAGGAAAGTTCTTCAGCAGAAAACCATCCGACAACAAGTCCAGCACT
Source organism: Candidatus Woesearchaeota archaeon (assembly GCA_016215305.1). Taxonomy (GTDB): domain Archaea; phylum Nanobdellota; class Nanobdellia; order Woesearchaeales; family DSVV01; genus JACRPI01. The sequence goes on from JACRKI010000098.1 coordinate 5,348, forward strand.
AATGCCAAACAAAAGAGTTGCAAGTTGTATTGCAAAGTTGTGAATGAGAATGGAAATGTCTGTCATACAGAAAAAAAAAGTATGTTGGGCTTTTATATATTTCGATCTTGAGGCTGCGTAGAAATCCTCAGTTTAATTGACATATATTTCTTTTTTCCGCCGCCGATTTCGCACACTTGTCCTTTTCTTTCCCCCTTAATGAGACTAAGGATTTCTACGTAGCCGAAGTCATCCAAGATACAGAATCAATAATATCTCTGCATATTCAGGTATGCTTTCAGAATATTATACAAATGCATGGTATCTTCTGCGACAAGAGAGTAAAATTTGTCAGTGTTGATTTTGTAAATGTACTGGTCAAAAACTGCTCGTAAAAAGAAGGTAACAGGTTTTCCCTCCCATTTGCTTTCCCAGTCTGTTTCGAGATAGCCCATAAAGGTGATTGCGACTTTTCCCTGCTGCATGTTGACGCGATGATTGTCTTTCATGACCACAACGTCTTTGACATTTGTAAACAGGAAAATCACTTTCATGACTTCTCTTGCGTAATCGTTGATTTTTTTCCAGGGTTCAATCTCAATTTCTATCTGTCTTCCTTCTTTGAGAACCTGCTCGAAGTTTCGCTTTTCGTATTTATCAAACCCTTTTTCTCTGTACCATTTATCCATGACTCGATAGAATTCATTGACGTCCATGAGTCCCTGATAATTGAGTCTGAGGGTATCTACAACAATTCTTCGTTCTGCCATAAATAAATCCCATCTCCTCCCTTCGGTCGGAAGGGATTTATAGTTTTTCTACAGTACGTTTATTTAAACATTCCGAAATTTTTTGTGAAAATTCTTCATGAGGACACAAGTCCGAATGCGAGAATTTTCTACCACACATCGTAGTGTTCGTTTCCTTTGGTCATGAATTCGAGTGTTTCTTTGATAAGATTCATCAATTCATATGATTTGAAGCGGAGTTTGTCTTCCCAGAGGGCATCAATTTTCTTCTTCCACATCCAGGTGGTCATAAATTCCAGCATAATCTTGGAAAATTTGTCTCGTGTCATTCGTTCTGCGAAATCAAATTCAAGGCCAGGTTGAATTCGAATAAGTATAAGGCCGCGCTGCATTTTCTTTGGTTTGCCGTCTTTGATTACTTCAATGTCCATCAAATCTTGAAATTGAAAATGGATTTGCATCCAGTACATGAGAAAGTCAGTGACTTTTCGGTGCGCGTTCCAGTCAAAGGAGCGTTCTTTGCCGCCGGTTTGCAAGGCAATGCTTTTGTATTTGGATTCATGCACTTGGTAGTGGCGGGAAACAAGCCAATCATAAATAATCTTGTAGAGTTCGTGAATGTCAAAGACTCCTTTGAAGCGGATGACTTGGTAGAGGGTATCATCTTTGGCTGAACCAATCTGCCCTTTACTAAATCCAGGGAGTCTGGTGTATCCTTCCATGCCTGCCATGGGGATTTTCCAGTCATTGAAGAATATAAATGTTTCTCCAAATGCTTTTTCTTACGAAAGAAGTTTCTTGAACAGTTAAGGGATGTGAAACACACGAACAAGCAAAAAAATACACGCACCTGCATCGCAAACTGTATCTTCATGTCATTATTATTAAATTTTTATATCTTCTAAGAAATATTCGAATTTGAAATCGAAATAATAAATAATAATTATTGGCCTTGCCAGAGCGTTGCAGGTTCAGGTGTTGAAAACTTTTCTTAGTTCGTGTTCAGACAATCTGTTCGTGTAATTACCACTAAATTTTATAAACCCAGCAGCATTAATTCCTTTCATGGCAAACTACGATCTTGAACTTCAGAAAGCGATCGAAAAAATCAAGAAGACAAACGCGAAGCTCGTCTGTATCCAACTTCCTGATGGATTAAAGCCGCAGGCAAAAGAAATTACTGATACTATTGAAGCGCAAACAGATGCGAAAGTTTTGATTTGGCTTGGCAGTTGTTATGGCGCGTGTGATTGGCCGCTTGGCATTGACAAACTTGGCGTTGATCTGTTGATTGCGTGGGGACATTCTGTCTGGAAACACGATACGTTTGATGCAGTAGCAGAAAAAGTGGGAGAATATATGCCGCAACCTCTTCCGATGCCATCTCCTGCAAGATCGTATACTTCTGTTGACGTTGCGTAAATAATACACGAACAAGAAGAAGCGCAAACACACGCACGAGCAAAAGAAAATGAGATGGCATGTAATTATTATTTTTTGGACATTTTCTATCAAAGAAGTTTTCTCAAGAATGATTCATGACAGATAAGATTGGAGAAAAACATATAAACTAATTAATCCCGAAAAACATCATGCCGACAGAAACAGAAGTCAAAATCAAAATCAATAATCTTGATGCGGTAAAAGCAAAAGTCATAGAGATGCGCGCGGAGTTGTTCAAAAAAAGAGCACTCCAAATAGATTATGCATACGATAACAAAGGCAGACTCAGAAAAAATGGAGAATGCCTGAGAATAAGAGATAACGCAATTCTCACCTACAAAGGTCCAAAACAAAAAGGATCCAAAATGAAGATCCGTGAAGAAATAGAAGTGATGGTGGATAATGGAAAGTACCTCGAACAAATTCTCGCAAAACTAGGTTATTTTCCAACCCAAAGAAAAGAGAAATACAGAGAATCATATATTTTTCATCTCACCCAAATTTGCCTTGATGAAACGCCAATGGGTTCATTTTTGGAAATTGAAGGAAGTAAAGATGGTGTGCTTGATGTCGCAAAACGATTGGGGTTCACAGAAAAGAATTTTAATAATCAATCCTATGGAACATTGTGGGAAGAATACGCAGAAAAACATAAAATCAAAGGAGACATGGTGTTTTCAAAATGAAATTCCTGATTGAATCAAGTGTGCTTCAAAAATTGAAGCCGCAAATACAAGAGCTTCTGACGTTACTGAAAACCACGATCGAAAGCAAACAGCCAATCTACATTCGGCATCACGCAGACGCGGATGGCTACACTGCAGGAATCGCGCTCGAACGTGTGCTTGTTCCCTTAATAGGGGCGCAGCATAAAAGAGAGCGGGATGTCTCATTATATTTTCAGCGTCTTCCTTCGTTAACTCCCTATTACAGTTATGAAGACGCGACAAGAGACATCCAAAACTTTTTGCGGACAGCAGAACAGTTTTCCACAAAACCCCCTCTTTTTTTATTTCTTGATCTTGGTTCAGGCCCGGAAAATATTCCATCGTATCACAAAGTAAAAATTTATGGCGCGGCGCTTGCAGTCATAGATCATCATCCCGCAGATGAACACATAACGCCACTCACAGAAGTGCATATCAATCCACACCTCATTGGATCAACCTATGATTATAGCGCAGGGATGTTGTGCGCGGAAATTGGGAATTTGCTTGCATTGGAAATCAAAAATCTTCCAGAGCAGAATTTCGCGTTTATTGCGGCGGTTTCAGGCACTGCGGACAAAGTAGCGAGCGAAGAATACAAAAAATATATGTCCCTTGCAAGCCACAAAGGATTTTCCAAAGAATTTGTCCAGCAGGTCGCGAAAGCGATTGATTATGAAGCGCATATCCTTGGTCCAACGTCTGGAAGAGAATTAGTGCAAGACCTCTTAGGCAAAGACGAAAAAAAACAGCACAAACATCTTGCGTTGATTGAAAAACAGCTCGAAAAATTATTCAAAGCGCAGCTGACCACCTGTTTGCATTACGCGCAAATAGAAGAAAAGAAACACTTCTCCTATGTCAAAGTTCCTATTGAAGATGTTTTGAGCAGCAGAAACGCGTATCCGCCGAGAGGAAAAGCAATTGGCATTGTGCAGCAGCATTTCAATGATCAGGGAAAAAAAGCGATTACTGTTGGTGTGGGAAAAAGTTCTTTCAATTTTCGCGCGAGCACTGAAATAGAAAAATTTGACGTTCATGCGTTTATGGATTTGTGCAAAAAGAAAGTGCCGTACGCGCAGATCAATGGCGGCGGTCATCGTGTTGCGGGTTCTGTGACATTTGTCGCGGCAGCGAAAGAAGAAGTGGAAAATTTACTTGATGAGTATGTGGGTGGATTGTAGAGTTAGTGTAAACTTATACATAATAGGTATTCCTTTCTTTTTTATTTATTCTTGCAATAATTTGTTTATTTTTATTTTGTGGTTCTGAACGAACCACTAATCCTGCTGTGCCTCACATAAGGTCTCGGCACAGCAGGATTCCTCAATTGATGCTCCGAGCGTTAAGCGAGGGGCATTCATGAGGAGAGAAGAAGCAAATGCAACAAGCCAGTGCTCAGAAAAGGTTCGCACTGGCTTGTTGGTATAATTAAATAATTATTTTATTATTATTCTTTCAAAGGATAATATTATCAAAGAAATAAAAGATTACAAACAAATAATTCTATTAAGAATTTTTCCCCCAGAACAAGAATATTGTTCACTGAAAGAATTTTTTTGTCACAAATCCTTAAGTAAAGAACCACCTGTCAAAGAGCGTACAGGTGCACTCACAAGTTCGTGCAGGGTGGTGGCATGACACGAAAGCGATTTGCCAGAGCGGGAGCCGGTGGTTCTTGACTCATTACGAAATATCACCAAATGAATAGAAAAAGGAGGTAATAAAATATCATGACAACAGACATCTCACAACGTGTTCAAACACAAGTAAGCATACTGAACCGCTATTTTATTGACGGACAGACACTAGCAACGCCTGCTGGATTTTCAGCAGCGCTATATAGAGAAAATTTAGATAAAATGGTTGCGGATCTTCAAAGAGAAGGATTTACAGATGCATCCATCGTTGCGGTTGCAGCAGCTTCTGGATGTAGTCCAATAACGCATCGTGACGGCGCATTTTTGAACTATCATCTTGTTATTCTAACCGGCAATCGAATTTTAGATCCTTTGTATGCAGGGAGAGAACCGCTTGATGTTGGCTCATATGCGGCTCGCGCATTTCCAGAAGAGCAGGGAGTAAAACTTTGGAGTAAAACAGGAGAAGGAAGATACCAAACGCGTCTTCAATAGTCTTTTTTATTATTTTTATTTTTTCTCCTTTGTTTTTCTGTTCTAACTAAGTAAAAATTTATTTTCAACATCCTCAACGAAATCTGCACAACTCCCCCTATTCTTGCTCTATTCCAGTAGATCGGACTGAAATCGAATTCTCGTCTTGATGTATGTTTCTACAATTGTTGATCAAAAAATAACAACAACAATGGTTATGAAAATCTATAAGATTTTC
>JACRKI010000097.1 GCA_016215305.1 Candidatus Woesearchaeota archaeon
ATCCTCGCTCATCTTGATCTTTCTTTTGGAGCGAGGATGATTTTTTACATGCCAAGAAAAGACTACTATTAATTATTTAATGTGCCTTCATTAACAATTTTCCCAGCATATTTATTTGTATCACAGATTTTCCATCCTGTTCCTCAATCTCGACTAAGCCGAGCTGTTTCAACCCATCCACTTTTTGCGTCCCATGGATGTGATACGAAAGAAGCGGGGCGCTCATCTTTGTTTTTTTTGCAAGCTCTTGCAAAGCAATTCCATCTGAAGAGTGCAGAAGTGTTTTCAGAAGCGGTTTTTTTGCTTCATTGAGAAGAGAATAATATGAAAATTTCAACACAGGAAGCATCATAATATCCGTGCCCATCACATCAAACGCTTTTATGCCATTCACAAACGCTGCGCATGTTGCGGCGCATTTTGCGTTTGCATCGCAGGAACCGACATTGACAAGAAGCACCCTGCCTTTTTCTTTTTTTGCAATTTCATTGATCGCCGAGAAAACATCTTCCCAGCTATTCCCTTGCAGCAGTATTTGCTTTGTCGAAATATGAAATTTATGAAAATCCGCTTCAATTGCTTTCATCTCATGAAACTCTGGAGGAGCAAGCAGAATCACCTGCTCAATGGAAAAATCTCTCACGCCGGCATACAGCGCAGCTCTTTTTTCTTTATCATCATTCACAATTGCAATAAGCGTGTATTTCATAAAACAGAGAGTATCTTTTTATTATTTAAATCTTTGTTTTAACAGTTAAAGAATAGTTTATTATACAAGCGTATTTCTTTTCACGCCATGTCATTTTGGAGGTGGCTTGTATGTCAATGGAAAATATAATGAAGATCATAGAGAAACCAAAATATCTTGGAATCTGGGGAGTAGTTGCTGTTTTTGTCGGATGGCTGTATATTGGACCATTAACGATACAAGAGAATTATGATTTGTTTGCATGGGTTTTTGCATTGGTATTTCCTCTTCTTGTTGGGTTTATTGTTGCAATGCAAACATATAATCTGACAGAAAGAAAAACATGTCCTGCCTCTGCATCAACAGGCGGAGTTTTAGGAAGTATTGCAGGAATCATCACTGTCGGTTGTCCAGTTTGTCCGCTGATTTTGTTGAGTTGGCTTGGTCTTGCGGCAGGAGGAACTGGCGGCGTGCTTGGCGGTCCTTGGATAAAATTAATAAGCCTGATTGTGCTTGGGATTTCTGCATACTGGGCAGCGAAATAAGATAGTAAGATACACGCACTAATATCACACACAATACACGAACCAGCAAGGTTGAGGTATCTTCATGTCATTATTTATTAAGAAAATCAAAAAATAAATAATAATTACATGCCTCGCCAAAGCTTGGTCAGTTCGTGAAAAGCAGTCAGACGAAATAAAGTAGTGAGAAAATGAAACAGCAAAAGAAACAACAAGAACGACAAAGAAGTATCAATCAAAAGAACAAACTTTACCGCTGCAGCATTTGTCATTTTCAGTACAAAACAAAAGCATGGGCAGAGAAATGTGAGCAGTGGTGCAAAATACACAAAAGTTGTAACATGGATATTACAAAATACGCAATAATTAAATAGTTCAGTTATGATATATTCAGAAAGAGGTGAGATGCAATGGATGAAAAGAAGAAAAAGAAAAAAGGATGCTGTCAGTAGAAACAAAGATCGAGGTGGAAATATGATGGACTTTTTAGAAAGAAATAAGGAATGGGGTCCGCGGATTATCGCAATCGCATTAGGAATCGCGTTTGTCGTTGCAGGGCTGGACAAGGTGCTCAATCTCAGCATGGCAGCAGGCATGTTCAGTTCATTGTTTGGCGGCCAGGGCTGGCTGGTGTATCCTATATTGTTGGTCGAGATTTTTGGCGGTCTTGCATTGATTGTAAATTGGCACGCACGGGAAGCAGCATTAGTGCTCGCAGTGGTGATGGTTGTCGCATTCGTCGTGACTTTTAAGATTGGCGCAACGACAAATTTTATCAGCGCAATGCGCGAGATCATTGTCATGAACACTGGCGGAGGAAATACGGCAGTGAACTTTGCGTACTTTTTCAGTCTGGTTTCACTTGGATTTTCTGACTGCAAACAGTGCAAAAAGTAATTTTTTATTTTTGAAAAAATAAACGAAAAAGAAATTACTGAAATCAAAAAGTTAATAAGGAAAATAAAACTAGGAGAGTAATGGGAAGAGAACATGCGAGAAACACACCTTAATTTTATTGAGCGTTGGGCAGCTTTTATGAAAGAGCACCCGACAGAATGGAAAAAGATTCACACAGAATTTATCAATTCACAATTTCTTTCTCATGAACAATTTTTAGATAGATTATTACAGCAGCCAAATGGAAAGAAGAAGATTTTAGAATTGTACCAGATTAAGAATGTGAAAGGGTTTCCGAGATTTGGTTGATGAAACAACAAAACTTGAAATCAATACGTCTCCACTTCGAGCAATTTGACTCTAGAAAAATGCTTGACATTTCTTGTGAGAATCTTTCTTGAGTGTTTGACACAGATTCCTGCAATCATGCTATCTTCCGGCTGAATCGCCATGCCTTTGCTGCATAATTCACTATGAATTCGTCCGCCAATTTTTGCACACTCCTTATCAAGATGAAAGAAACCAATACTCTCAAGAAGCGTATTTATCTTTTCCAATTTTTCCTTGTTTTTAATTTCACTCACTCCTTGCCAGAGTTCAAAAACAGAAACTGCTGTTGTAAAAAGAGGAACATTTTGGTTGTCAAGCTGGTGCGCTTTTTGAACAGCACCAGATTCATTATTCAAAAGATCAATGAGAAATGAGGTGTCTGCAATCATGCCAATCGCTCTCGTATTGCATCCATCCTTTTTGTTGACACTTCACGCATTAAAGCAATTTTTTCTTTTGCTTTTTTTGCTTCTTCATTGGTGAGCAATCCTGCAAAATCTGAAAGCTTCACCTTTGTCGTTAATCTTCGAATTACTTCACTAAAACTTTCGTCCTCTTCTTTCAAGACAAAAAGTCTATCATATGCATCTTCTGTAATGGTAAGTGTTTTCGTTGCCATAAACATACGTGTACGTACGTGTACTATTTAAATTTTTTGTTTGATTAAGAAAATATTTAAACCACTTCCCATAATTAAAACACATGACCATAACAGTCACACTCCCCGACGGATCAAAAAAACAATTTCCAAAAGAAGCGACTGCCCTCGATGTTGCGCTTTCTATCAGCGAAGGTCTCATGCGCGCGACTGTTGCCGCGATGGTTGACGGCAAACTTGTGGACGCAAATCTTGCCCTCAAACATGACTGCAAATTGAAGTTACTGACATTCAAAGACAAAGAAGGAGTTGATGTTTTCCGTCACAGTTCTGCGCACCTGCTCGCACAAGCAGTCACTGAATTATTTCCTGAAGCAAAACTCACTATCGGACCAGTTGTCGAAGAAGGATTCTACTACGATATTGAGCATACTCCCTTTACGCAGGAAGATTTAGACAAACTTGAAGTTCGCATGAACGAGATCGTGAATCGCAAACTTCCTATCCAGCGACACGAACTTTCCAAAGAACAAGCGCTGAAAATTTTCAAAGACAACAAATACAAAATAGAATTGGTTCACGATATTCCTGGCGATATGGTTTCTGTTTACAAACAAGGAGAATTCCAAGATTTATGCAGTGGACCGCATGTGCCAAACACAGGATACATTAAAGCGTTCAAATTGACAAAAATGGCTGGCGCGTATTGGCGGGCAGACGCAAAAAACAAACAACTCCAGCGAATCTACGGCATTAGCTTCCCTGACAAAAAGGTATTGAAAGATCATTTGCACCAAATTGAAGAAGCGCTTAAACGAGATCACCGCAAGCTTGGAAAAGAATTAGAACTAATCAGCTTCCACGAAGAATCTCCTGGCGCCGCGTTTTATCATCCAAAAGGCGCAGTGCTCTTCAACGAATTGCAAAAATTTATTCGTGAACAATATTGGAAGCGAGATTTTAGAGAAGTTGTCACGCCGCTTGTCTATGACAAGTCTCTTTGGGAAACATCCGGACACTGGGATCATTACCGCGAAAATATGTTTACCTTTTCTGTTGATGAACGCGAGGTTTCTTTGAAACCGATGAACTGTCCATCACACTGTATTCTTTACAAAACAGATTTGAAAAGCTATCGTGATCTGCCACTTCGTATTGCAGATTTCGCGCCGCTTCATCGAAATGAATTGCGCGGTGTTCTTGGCGGCTTAACACGCGTTCGAAAATTCCAGCAGGATGACGCGCACATTTTTTGCATGCTCGAACAACTCGATGAGGAACTTAACGGCGCGCTTGATTTCGCGAAATATGTCTACACTGATGTTTTTCATTTTGAATATACCATCGAATTATCCACTCGCCCTGAAAAATCAATGGGCACTGACGAACAATGGGACAGAGCAGAAACTGCGTTGAAGAAAGCGCTTGAGAAAAACAAAATTCCTTACAAATTAAATCCTGGCGATGGCGCATTTTACGGACCAAAAGTTGATTTGCATATCAAGGATTGCCTCGGCAGAAGCTGGCAATTGTCCACTATTCAAGTTGATTTCCAACTGCCGCAGCGATTTGAATTATCGTATGATGGCGAAGATGGACGAAAGCATACGCCTGTCATGATTCACCGCGCTGTGCTTGGCTCACTCGATCGCTTTATTGGAATTCTCATTGAACATTACGCAGGAAAATTCCCAACGTGGCTCGCTCCTGTGCAAGTGATTATCCTGCCGCTTGCGGACAGATTTAATCAGTATGGTGACGAAGTTCGTAAAAAATATCATGAGCATGGAATTCGCGCACAACTGGATAATAGATCTGAATCACTCAATCGCAAGATTCGTGAAGCTGAATTGCAGCATATTCCCTACATTCTTGTTGTCGGCGAAAAAGAACAAGCAGATGGCACTGTCAATGTTCGAACACGAGACAACACTGTTCATGGCACCAAAAAGATTTCTGTGTTTATGGATGAGGTTTTGAAGGAAATTAAGGAAAGGAAATGTTGAACACAAAATTTAAATATATGTTTAAACATAAACATAGATATGGTAGTCAAAACACTTACGGTGACAGAAGATTCATACAACAAAATGAAGCGACTCAAAAAAGAAGATGAAAGCTTCAGTGATTTATTTAATCGAATTGCAGATGAAAAGCTGAATGTCGCGAGCAGATTTCTTGGGCTTGTTAAGTTATCTCCCTCAGAAATGGATGCTTGGAGAAAAAACACTGCGAGAAATAAGAAACTCTCTTCTTTGGTTGATCTCAAAAAACAAACAAAGCTGGAAAAAAGAATGCGGGAGCTGGGAATGTAATGTACCTCCTCGACAGCTCTGCAGTCATAGAACTTCTCGGAGGCACTCCCCGAGGAAGAAAGATTGAACAACTCGTAGGCAAAATCCCCCTTGCTGCAACAACAATCTCTTTTGTTGAAGTTATTTCCGGAATGAAAGGAAATGCGATTGTTGGCGCGCTTGAATTTTTTAATTCCATTGTGATCTTTGATTTTGACAAAGCTGCTGCGAATGAATCCATCTGGATTGATAAAGAACTTAGGGGAATAGGACAACTTCTTGGAAAAAGCGATCTGTACATCGCAGGAATATCAAAGAAAAATAAACTCCCCCTTGTCACCTGCGACAATGATTTTAAGAGAATAAAATCAATTACCTGTTATTTTATTGAATAATTAAAAAAATTTATGAAAAATAAGATAATATTTCTTCAGAAAATTTCTTTGAGAAAAGTATTCAAAAACTAATAATTACAGGCCATCAGATTTTCCTTTGCTAGTTCCTGCGTTTTATTTGTCTGTTCGTGCATTTCTTATTTCACCGCCGCAAAGCTTTTATACTAAAATCACAAAAAAACAGCCATGAATAGTTTGAACCCCATCAGCACAGAAGAACTGCTCACGCAGGAAACAAAACCTGTTGAAGAAAAGAAAGCAGAAACAACGATTAAGAAAAAAGCAGGCCTCTTCACTGTTCTTGCACTTACTGTCGCATCCATGATGGGTTCTGGACTTTTTTCCGGCGCAGGAGTCGCCGCGGCATACGCTGGACCTGCTTCTTTGATTACCTGGATCATACTTGGAGCAGTCACTATTTATGTAGGGATGTGCTTCGCGGAACTGGTTGCATTGTTTCCCAGGGCAGGAGGAGTATACGAATTCACCAAACAAAGTTATGGGCAATTTCCCTCCTTTATTATTGGCTGGCTCGCGTGGCTTTCCGGCAATATGTTCGCCGCGGTTTTGTTAATTGACGCGCTTGATTATCTCATTCTCGCATTTCCTTCTGTATTTCCTGAACCATATATGGAAACAATGAAAATAATCCTCGGGATCTCAATTATTCTTCTCCTGAATTATGTTACTTTCCGAGGAATTGAAGCAAGTGGAATTTTGCTTGGCGTATTATCCATTGCATCTGTCCTCATTCTTGTCGCGATTGTAGTTCGAGGGATATTTGAGGTGAACATACACAATTTTACTCCATTTATGCCATACTCTCCCGCGTTCATCTTTCTTGCCATGTTTTTTCTCATGGATACTTTCTTTGGATGGGATGGGGCGACGTACATTTCTGAAGAAGTTGAAAACGCAGAAAAAATTATTCCTAAAGTTTTAATTTGGGTTTGTGTTGTACTCAGCATTCTTGGATTTCTCATGGGCTTTGTTCTCATGGGCATAATTCCCCTGGATGATTTATCAAACTCCCTTGTCCCTGCATCTGACGCGGGAACTATTCTTTTCGGAAGCGCGGGCGCAATGATTGTCGGTCTCGGTGTCTTTCTCTCGATCGTCGGCATGGTCGCGAGCACTGTTGTTACTTCTCCCCGTTTACTCCTCGCGCTTGCGCGAGACAAACTTTTCATCGACGCGATGACAGAAGTTCATCCAAAATATGGGACACCGTACAAATCAATTATGTTTCAAACTATATTTCTCTTGCTGATGCTTTTTATAGGATTTAAATAGTATGATCTTCTTTGGTCAACAGAAATTCCTCTTTCTATGGCATTCTACATTCCATGCATTCTCTGCGTGAGCGTTCTGCGCTACAAAATGCCTGATCTCCCAAGACCATACAAAGCACCGTTTGGAATTGTTGGTCCTATTATTGCTTCAATCCTTTATCTTACTGCGCTCAGCATTTGGATATGGACTGAACCAACCGCATTTCACACCCTTCTCATTGTCGCATCACTCATCGCGCTCGCGCTTCCTGTTTATTTACTCCTGACATTTTATTACAATCCTGACGCGATCATCCCCGCAGTCAATAAAATTTCCGTGCTTCAATACTGGCTTGAAGATTTCCTTCTTCCCCGAGATATTCGCAAACAAGTGCTTGCGCTTTTTGACGATTATGAAGGAAAAAATATTCTGGAATTTGGTTCTGGCGTTGGCACCATGACCATGCACCTCGCAGAACTCATCAAACCAGGCGGCCACATTTACGCAGTTGATCTCAGCAAAGGAAACCTGAAAATCATTGACAAACGCGCCGCGAAAAAAGGACACGACCATGTTCATACCATTCACGATGAACATCAGATGAATCGCGTGCATCCCTCTGTTCCAAAAGTTGACATGATTTTTTCTTTTGGCATGTTATCCTATATCCAAGATTTGAAAAAAGTTTTGAAAGAACTGCACATCCGCCTTCCTGAAGGAGGCCAAGTGTGTTTCATTGAATACGCGAATTTGTATAAGGTTTTGCCAAACGTCGGCTGGCTTGCGCATCCTGACGATGTCAGACAAATATTCCATGAAAATGGATTTTCTGTGACTGTGCAGCTCTACAAAGGATTATTGTGGGATTACATGGTCATTTATGGAATTAAGAGCAAAGAGGGATTGCCGTATATTTGATTAGATACTTCTTTTTAGTAGTAAATTTTAAAAGTAGAAATGATTTCTTTGGTTTATGACCGTCAAAATCACTGGAGCAAATGGTAAAGTTGGACGACTTTATCTTGATTCAGAAAATGGATATAGACTTACTGCATTAGTAGAATCCTGTACTTTTGAGTATGAAATAGGTCAACAAACAATTTTAGTTACTGATCGAAGCATGAGAGAATATCATGGCTTATTTCATGAAATGCCAAGAGACAGAGAGTTTCAATATGTAGATGTTGGCGCAGGACTTGGAGGATTTATTCCTTATCTTATTGAGGATCTTGGCGTTACTAAAAGACCAATAGTTATTGATCCCTGCGATTATACACAGATGAGAGAAATGCTGATAACCGCAAAGCAACTTGTAGAAGGGACTGGGTTACAATACAGAATTGATTTGCTTCTTCATCGTTCTGAAATTTATCTTGATTCCTCTCGCGTTGTTCTTATTCAAGAACCTGTACGAGACGCAGTTCAAAATCATTCCGAAATAGCAGGAATTGCAGATGTTGTACTTGATCACTGGGCTACTGGACGGTATTGCCATAAAGATATGCGAGATGCTGATACACAGATTCTCAAAACTGCACAACGAGAAAAAGGATTATTTCTTATTGATCCGAGGTATAGCAATTCATAAGCTTTTTTATTTATTTTCCATCCACTTCTTTTTGCACCACGACAATGTTAATGTCGATAAAATAAAACCGACAACTGGCACAATTGCATTGAGGAAAATATTTGGCGCGTGAATGAGCCAGAGAAAGAAGACAACAATGATGTAGGTCATCACTGCGATTATTGCTCTTCTTGTTTTAGATGTTTCCCATGCTTTGTCCAACTCTACTCTTTTGTTTCGTTCTTGGATAGATTGGAGTTCTGATTGTTTTTTCATAGTATTTTTCTCACGCATTAGCATCGCTTGTGTATCTTTAGATAATTATTATTAAATTTTATAATAAATACATGAAGATACATCAACGTTTCTGGTTCCAGTATTTTTCTTTCTTAGTTAGTGTGTGAGTACTTAGCGTCTGAAAAAATATTATTACTTCTATTTCACCCGCACCACTTCCAGATTTCTCGGACTCACTGTTTCAATCTTATACTGCTTGTGAATAGAAGAGGCAAAATCAAGACATCGACTGCTCTCTCCATGATTGACAATGATCTTTTTTGGTTTTGGACTGCAGCGATAGATAAATCCCATCAACTCTTTTCGACTGCTATGGCCGGACAACCCTTCAATGGTATGAATTTCCATATTGATCTTTGTCATCTCTGGCTTGCCGCTCGCGCCATGATCAAACACAATCTCCCGTTCTCCACTCTGAATTCGTCTTCCCAAACTGCCTTCTCCCTGATACGACGTAAAGATAAGACTGTTTCTTTCAGAAGCTGCAAAATGTTTCAAATACTGCACGCTTGGTCCGCCAACGAGCATTCCAGATGTTGCAAGCACAACACATGGACCAGTATCTTCCATAATCTGCTGCCGCTCTTTGCCGCTTCCCACCTGCTTAAACATTGGCGCGAGGAATGGATTGTGATCTTTCTGAAAAATAAGTTTTCGCACATTCATGTTCAAAAATTCCGGATACGCGGAATGAATTGCAGTGACATCCCAAACCATGCCATCAATATAGACCGGAACTTCTTCTAATCTTTTTGTTCTGAATAATTCCTCCAAAACAAGAAGAACTTCCTGCGCTCGTCCAACTCCTAAAACAGGAACCAACACTCTTCCTCTGCGCTCAAGTGTTTTTGTAATGATGTCAATAAACTGATTTTCACATTCAAAATGCGTCGGATAATTATTTTCTTTTCCCCCATAGGTACTTTCAATAATCATGGATTCAAGTCTTGGAAATTGCGTCACTGCTGGATCTAGCAATGTTGTTCTTCCAAATTTCATGTCGCCAGTGTACAACATGTTATGCAGACCGTTTCCGACGTGCAAATGCACCATCGCGCTCCCAATAATATGGCCTGCGTTATACATCGTGATTCTGACGTCAGGAGTAATATCTGTGACTTCTTCAAAATCCAAACAAATAGTATGTTTGAGCGTTTCTTTCACATCATCGCTCGTGTAGAGCGGCTCTTTGCCATCTGCTCTTGCAATTTTTATCATGTCTAACTGCAACAATGCCATGATATCTCGTGTTGGCGCAGTACAATACGTTGGTCCACGAAATCCAAACTTATAGAGATACGGAAGGAAACCACAGTGATCCAAATGACTGTGCGTGATAATCACTGCATCCAAATCATTGATATTAAATTCCGGCGCTTCAAAATACGGATACTCCGCGCCTGTCAACCCCGCAGGATCAATGCCGCAATCCAACATAATTCTTGATTCTGGTGTTTGCAACAAAAGGCAACTTCTTCCGACTTGTCTTCCTGCACCAAGAACACTAAGGCGCACCCATTCCTGTTTCTTTTCCCGCTGCCAGCCATCGTAAATTCTATGTCCAATTTTATCTAAAAATTTTCTTCGATAATCGCTGTGCTGGTAGAGAACAAGACGAATGTTTTCAATAAGCTGGCACCTAATTGGCGGTGAGCGTCTCACAATCGGAACCCAGAACGTGCGCTTTTTTATTTCATACAATGTCGCGCCTTGTTTGCCGATCGCAACTCCCGGCTTATCTGCTTCAATAATCACTCGAGAACGCTGCGGATCAAAAATAATTTGCTTCAGTCCCGCTTCTTCTGGAATCAACGAACGAATTTCTTTTTCCGCTCCTTCCACATCCATAGTCAGCGCAGGATCTGGACGCAACTCCACTCGCTTTTTGATCAGGTCCACTGCTTCTTTAATGCAGGTTCCTGGCTCAAGGAGGAATTCCTTTCGTTTGGAATAGAGAACAATGTTCGCGCCTTCAAAACACGCGTCTGTGATTTTATCTTCTGGAACTACTTTGAAAATTTCTTTAATAATCTTTGTCATATTAAAAATTCTCGCATTCAGACACTTCGTGTCTTCATGGAGAATTTTTCACACTCCTTTAGTTATTTTTCTAATAAATGAGAATTTTCCTCTTTTTCTCCTTCATTTTTATCAAATAAATTTCTTGCGAATGAAATGAGCAGAAGAAATTTATTTATGCTTCAATAACGCTTCAATATCCTGATCAAATACTTTTTTCACGCCGTCTTTTGTGACTGTGACAATCATCGCGCCATTTCCTGACGCAATATCTCTTTGCATTGCCGCGTTTAATGCTTTGATCGCAAGATCAATTCCCTCATCTGTGGACATATTTTTTTTATACATGGTTTCTAAAACTCCAAACGCCATGACACTTCCACTGCCTGAACTGATGTAGTCATCAATCAAGGAAAGAGAACCATCCGGATAAATATCATAAATGTAATTTCCTGTTTCATCATTGCCGCCCACAATAAAATGCGCAATGCCTGGAATCATCGACATTCTTCTGATATTGCCATAGACCATATTCGCGAGCAGATTTGCCGCTTCTTTGACAGTTGGCTCTCTGCTTCCTCTTATTTTCTTTAATTGCAATTCTGCTTTGATTAATTTCGTGAGAAGCTGCGCGTCGCTGACTGTTCCAGCCATAGTAATAACCATCTTGTCCGCGATCTGCTGGATTTTTTCTGTTTTCTTATTCGCGATCATGTATCCTGCTGTTGCCCGCTTATCCGCTGCAAGAACAAGACCGTCTTTGCAAACCATTGCTAATGTTGTTGTTCCTGTACTCAGTGTTGCTTGTTCTGCATTACTTGGCATGTTACTCATACAAAATCCCCTCTTGTCATTGATTATTTTTGAAAATCTCCTTAGAATCCTTTCTCTTGATATTGATGACGATTTGGAATATTTAAATGTTGCGGAAATTATAGGGGAAGATGCTGAAATTCATCGACTATTAATTAAACTAATTAAGCATGGATACAAAACATATAAATAGGATTTAGTTTCTGAATGAGATATGAACAGTTTAGTTGTTTTTGGATTAATTAAAAGATTATACCCTGATTTTGATATGTCTACCTTTGAAAAAAGACTGAAGCTTCAAAAAATAGTTTATCTCCTCCAAGCTCAAGGAATTAATTTAGGTTATTCCTTTCGTTTGTATCTTTACGGTCCGTACTGCCAAGAATTAGCAAAAACTGCTTATTATGTTGAAGATTTTAAGAAAGTAAACTTAGTAGGATTTGAAGATCCAATGATAGAGCAAAAATTTGAAAGTTTTGTTAGTAGAATTACCCCTGTTAAAGATAACATTGAATGGCTAGAAATTGCGAGCACTATTCACTTATTTACCACATTATATCTCAAAGAAGATACAAAACAGATTATTAAAAGGATCCAAGAGATAAAACCAAAATATACAACCGCATTTATTGAACAAGTATGGACGGAGATGAAAGGATGGATAGTTCCAAATTAAAGTATGTTATAATGCCAAGTAATACTGATGATTTAAACCAATTAGTTCTTCGTTTAAGGAAACAAGACGCTGTTTTCTCTTCTACAATCTCTACATTTTCTTTATTAGAAGATTCAAAAATGAAACAAGAACCAATATTTAAGATAAATGCTACAATCAAAAATAAAGGAGCAATACCTAAATTTTGTTTTCTAAAATGAGCGTAGAAATACCTTCTGCAAAAAATATCATTTGGACTTGTTGTACTCTTGATGGTAAAAATAAGGAAAAGGAAGGGAATAATACCTGCCCAAACCATATGTTCATTGTTCTAACTAAAAAAGGATATAACGAAAGGTCTAGACATTTCTTAGCAGTACCCTTAAGCTCTATAAAAATAGGAAACGATGAACATGAAAATTATTACAGATTAAACTATGGTATCAATGTAGGTAATGACGATATAGTCAATGATGATTTGAACGAATTTTCACTGACTAAATCCACTGTTGTTCTCTGTGATCGACCAACAAGAGTAGATAAAGAGGACATAGAGCAAACGGTGAATTTTGGAAAAATAGAGGATAAAAAATATGAAGAAATAATCCAAGCAATTAATCATTTTCTTGTTAGCGGAACAATACAAAACAAATAATTTTTTATCTACAAAAAATACTTTTATGTTCGTATTCCTGCGTTATCGCTCTTCACCAAAACCGCGCCAATTCCTGTTCCAACACGAAACGCGGTCTGATCCATCGCAGATGCCAACTGCTGCAAAAATGATTTTTCTGTTTCATACTCTACTGGCTCAACTGTAATTCCCTTATTACTTTCCAAATACGCATACGCTTCTTTTTTGCCGCCAAGCTGATCAATTAATCCATTCTGAATCGCATCCACGCCAAGATAAATCTGTCCTGTTGCAAGTTCTTTGATTGCATCATAACTCATGCCGCGATTCTCCGCGACAGAACGAATAAAAATATCATGCATCTTGTCCAACTCGCTTTGATACAGCTGTTTTTCTTCTTCTGACATTTCCTGATACGGCGTTCCCATATCTTTGTAATCTCCCGCGACAAATCTTTGATAACTCACATTATAGCGTTCCATGAGTCCTCCGTATTCGACATACGAACCCAAGACACCAATGCTTCCTGTCACGGAAACTTCATTCGCGATAATATGATCTGCCGCGCTCGCTGCCCAATACGCGCCAGAGGCGCCAACCTCACGAATCACCGCAACAGTTGTTTTATTTACTTCTTTGATCGCTCGCGCAATTTCCGCTGACGCGACAGGACTTCCTCCTGGAGAATTAATGTCCAGGACAATTGCCTGAATCGAAGGATCTTTTTCTGCATCTTCAATCTGCTTCACAATTTTTGTGGAAGAGGCAATTCCCGACGATGAAAATAAAGAAGAATCGTCATCAATCATAATCACTCCTTTGATGGGAATCACCGCGACATTTCCTGCCGCAGTGCTGCCTGACGCAAATAAAATTGTTACAAATCCAAGCACAAAAATACTGAAACTTGTTAGGAGAAAGATAACGAGAATAATCACCAGCCATGGACTTCGCTGCTGTTCTGGTTGTTTTAGTATTGGCATTTTATTTTCTCTTTGATTATTTCTTATTATTTCTTAACTTATGCAGGTTGTTTTTGTATCTGCTGCTTCATATAGTTTGCGGTTACCGCAATTGTTTTTGTTTTGCTTAACTGCTCGCTGAGCCTGTAACCGGAAAACAATAAATAAAGCGGATCAATGATCCAAAACAACATGAAAGGAAAGATTGGCAAAAAAACAAGATTTCTCGTCAATGCCTGAAAAAATGTCGGTCTGCTGCCCGCAAGATCCGTCACCTTCAAATTCATCCATCTTTTTCCTGCTGTCTGCCCGACAAAATATTCGCACAATGTGAAGTATAAGAGAATAAGGATGAAAATAAAATACAACAAAACGGTAATTCCTGTACTTAATGTTGCGTTGTTCGCAAGCGCGGTATATGACGCCATAAAATCTGTTGATTTCGGCAGCATTTTTTCCAAGAATGCACTTAATGGCGCAATGATGGTGAAACTTAACAACGCGAGGTCAAACAAGAACGCGATTGTTCTTCTTCCTGCAGACGGCTGCTCCGCAAGCTGCTGCAACTGCGCCTGATACTGCGCGACTGGATCCTCTTTTTGATTTTTCATATTTTTTCGACTATGTTCTTTTTTCTGCTCACTTAATTGTGCTGCTGGACTTCTTCATATTTTCCTTTCACTTTGTATTCTTCTGCACTCAGAATGTGATCATACAACTGCTCAAACTCTGCTGTTTTTTTATTGACATGACGCATATTCCGCAAGAAAACCAAAAACCACAGAGCACCAACAATAATCAGCGCTCCTGTCAAAAATTTGTCTTCCATGATCACATCGAGTAACATTTCCCCACCTGTTCTTCATGAATGGGATGGGAATATTTAAAGATTGTTATTACACAACCCTCTTAAACTTTTTCTCCAATTCCGGAATCGACATTTGAATCATGGTCGGCCTGCCATGCGGACAGGTAAACGGCTGCTTGCACTTTTGCAGCTGCTCCATGATGGTATGCATTTCCTGCGTATGCACAATATCATGCGCTTTCACTGCTGCCCTGCACGCACTTCGAATTATTTTTTCCTCTTTTTTTATGTCCACTGAAGACTTGTCTGTGATATTCGCAAGAATCTCGTGAATTACTTCCTTATCCACAAATCTGCCAAGCACCATCGGCACTGTTCTGAGTAACATCGTATTTCTGCCAAACTCTTCAAACTGAAATCCTAATTGTTCAAGTGGTACTTCGTTTTCTTTCAATGTCAGCATTTCCGCAGGAGAAAATTCCACCTCTTCTGGCACTAAAAGTTCTTGCACGGACACTTTCTTTTCATACAATTGCTCCATGAATTTTTCATACATCACCCGCTCATGCGCCGCATGCTGATCAATGATAACTAATCCTAACTCATTTTCCGCAATATAGAAGGTGTTATGGATTCTACCGATGAGGCGCATGGTGGAGATTCTTTGTGATGATGCAACTGCCGGTGTTTGGGTGGTGAGTGGTTCTTCCTGCTTCTCTTTTTGTTCGGTTTTTCCTTCTTGCACTTTTTGCAGCGCGCGCTCCAGCATTTCCTGCGCTGACGCACTCAGAGAAATTTCTTCTTCTTTCTTCAGGAATGTTTGCTTTTCTTCGACAATACTAAACTGCTTTGCCGCGATTGATGATTGATTTTGCTTTATGGATTCTTGCTCCATCGTTGGCATTAATTTTGCATTGTCCAATGTGTTTCGTATTGCATTAAAAATTGCAGTGTACAACTCATTCTCTTTTTCGACTCTGATCAATGCTTTCTGCGGATGGACATTCACGTCAATAATCTGCGGATTTATCGTGACACTGAGAATGAATAACGGATGATTTTCAAGATGCAGCAACGTATGATACGCATCATACACTGCTTTGCTAATGATATTATTTTTTACTGCTCTTGTGTTGATGAAAATATGCTGGATTTCTTTGTCTGCTCTTGTCAACGTTGGCTTGCTGATGAATCCTTTCACTGTAATATCCGTATATGTGCTGTTGACTGCAAGCATCGCATACGCGACTTTTTTTCCATAGATGGTGAGAATGGTATCGAGCGGATTCTTTGTTGCATGGCTGAGCAAGAGAGATTGTCCATGATGCAAAAATTCAATTGTTTTGTCTGTGTAGATGAGTGCGTACTTGGTGAGAAGTTCAGTTATCTGCCTGAGCTCTGTCTGAATTGTTTTGAGATGTTTTTTTCGTGCGGGAACATTGAAAAACAAACTAGTGATTTCAATGCTTGTGCCATCTTGCATTGCAGCTTCTTCCACTTCCAGAATTTTTCCCGCAGAAACAAGAATCTTTGTTCCTGTTTCCTTTTCTTTTGTTTTTGTTTTCAGAACCAACTCAGAGATTGCCGCAATGGATGCCAGCGCTTCTCCGCGAAATCCTAATGTATTGATTTTGAACAAATCATCCGCAGTGCTGATTTTGCTTGTTGCGTGTCTTTCTAGGCACAGAAGTGCATCTTCTTTTTCCATGCCGCTGCCATTATCGGTGACTTTAATTCTGGATTTTCCGCCTTCATCCGCTTCTATTGTGATTTCTGTCGCGCCTGCGTCAATCGCGTTTTCCACGAGTTCCTTGACTACTGACGCTGGTCGTTCAATCACTTCTCCTGCCGCGATCTGATTGATGAGCGCTTCTTCGAGGAGTTTGATTTTGGGCATGAAAAAAGGTTATTTTTGGGGCTTAAATGTTTTGTTCTTCGCAGTTTGGATTCGCCTAGCTCCCAAGCTCAGGAACTAGCAACGCTTTGGCAAACACAATAATTATTTTGATATATTTCTCGAATGAAATTTCTAAATAATTATCGAAATAATGCATAATAATTACATGCCATCGCCATGCTTTTCTTGGTTCGTGTATTTTGTCATCTGGTGCATGAGTAAAGCTTCTCTAAAAAAGCAAAGTATATATACATTCTTCTCTGAAAAGACACAATGGTAAAAAGAAAGAAGAGAGACAAGAAAGAGAATATAGAAAAACAACAAAAATCCTTCTTTGTTGATATCGCAGAACACATTGAACTTTTGATTATTCTCTTTTTCATCATTCTCAACGTCTTTGACATGCTCGAATACATGAGCCCAACATTCGATTACATCGACAAAATCTCCGGCATCATTGGTCTTGCGTATTTACTGTATCTTGTTTCCCCATCACGAATCATTCTCGGCCAGCACCTCAAGAAAATAGATATCGCGCTCGTGTCGAGTTATGTCCTGCTGATGTCTGACAAATTCACCAGCGCCGCAATAAACGCGTATCAGGGAATTCAGGAAAAAGCTGCGGAACTGATTCAGATTAGTTATGCTTCTTCTCCAGGAGTACCTGAATTTAGCGTTTCTGTTTCAAATGTTAATCAACTCACTTCTGCAGACCTCAGCTCCACATTTTATGAAAAAGTGTTGTCGCTACTGCATCTTGGACATGACCAAATTTATTTTACTGTTTCAGATGGCGCGCAATCAAAAACACTCGCTGCTTCCACTGTTTCATTTCCCTTCTCTAATTTTTCTTTAACCAATTTGAGCAACTACATTGACGGCTCGCTTTTTTACGTCATGAAATGGGTTGTGCTCAACGAGGTGTTTATTGAGAAATTTGCGCTTTATCTCGGCGGAATTTTGCTTCTTTGCACTGCAATTTATAGCGCGTATAAATTCGAAATTAAACCTGCTTCGCTCTTGCATGTTCTGCATGGAGACACCAAACGATTTCACAAAAAACATTATCGCGCAATCGCACTCTTCTTTGTCTATTGCTTCTTTTTC